>JBLYYW010000001.1:0-2567 GCA_048550155.1 Acidimicrobiales bacterium
ACGCAACCAACGCGGCCTTAGCTGGGCCTCGATGTCACGGCACGTGGGGGTATCAAGCTCGACGATCCGTCGGTTTGGTGAGGCTGAAGACGCCGAAGCGGACGGTGTGTTGGCACTGGTCCGGTGGCTCGGGGTTGCACCTGAGGCTTTCGTCTTGACCGGTGCCTCGGTCGAGGGAATTCCCCTCACGCCCAGCAGTGGCGGGTTTGTCCGCGTCGACATGGATCTCGTTCGCGAGACGACGGCTGGGCAAGACATCGCACTCGGTCGCAGCCGACTCTCGATTCAAAACCTTGTCACCATCGCCCACCAGTCGAAGCTGCCGATGACATCGCTCACCCGCCAAAGCGTTGATTGATCTTGGACGCACCTCGCCGAAGCGGCCACTCGAGATGGTGCCGCCGGTCGGAACAGGGAAGGGCGATGGAACCGTTGTTGGGTTTCGCGGTTATTCGCCTACGGCATCTTCGTCGAAGTCGACAGTCCAGTGGGCGCCGCTGCAGAAGGGTTTGTTCTGGCTGGCGCCGCAACGACACAAGGTGCAGTGGTCTTCGGTTGCACCGTCGGGCATCTCGACACCGGCAAGGCTGACGTTGGTGAGGACGTAGGGGCCACCTGGTGGATAGGCGACACCGGTCTTGTCGTTGCGGTCGCGGTGATCGACACCGTCGAGCGTGTAGCTGAGCGCACCGGAGGGACACATGCCGATCACGGCCGCGATTTCCTCGGCCGTCGCGCCGTCTGCGTCGACGAATGGCTCGGTGCGAAGGCGGAATACCGATGCCAGATTGTCGGTGCAATAGCCCGCATGTGCACAAAGTCCTCGGTTGTCGTGGATCGTGAGGCGTCCGTCGCTGCTGGTGTAGGCATCACGGTGGTCGGGCACCCGGTCGGGGGCTTTCTCGCCGCTGAATCCGTTGCCCATGTGCGTGCCGTCACAGAACGGTTTGTTGGACGAACCACCGCACCGGCACAACATCGCGGTTCCGTCGAGGGGAATGGTCTGGCCGTCTCTCCAGCGTGTGATGTGGTCGACACCTTCGAGACGGAATGGGCCGTTCTCGAGTGGTGTGATGATCGGTTCCTGATTGGCCATCGAATCCCCCTGGGTGTTGATAGTTGCGGACCGCAACCATTGCAAACGGAAACTATCGCAGGTAGTTGAGTAATGCAACTACCCGGGCGGATCGCGTACGATACGGAAATGGCGACCACTCGCTCCACCGAAGCTTCTGAGGCATGGCGAGCGCTTCTTGTTGCGTTCACGGATGTGCACCACGAGCTCGCGGCCGAGCTGGAGCACGAGTGCGGGCTACCGATCGAACACTACGAGATCCTGCTCATGCTCTACGAGGCTGATGGGCAGGGTTTGCGCCCGTCGGAGATCGCCACGAGGCGCCGACTCAGCCGGAGCGGGGCCACACGGCTGATCGATCGACTCGTTCGCGACCAGCTCGTTGATCGTCGCACCTGCGGTGAGGACCGCCGCAGCAATCTCGTCTCGCTGACGACGACCGGCCGAAAGGCTTTCGCCCGAGCGGGACGGGTGCATCTCGAGGGAATCGATCGTCACGTCGGCTCCCGACTCACCGGGTCCGAAATGGCCGAACTCGGGCGGCTCCTGGAGAAGCTCGCGCTCGAGCCGCCTTCCGACGGACCATGCAGCCCATGACGGTGGAACTGCCACGGCGAGACGCACCGAAACCGTTGCTGAATCATCGAGACGCGCACAAACCGTTGCTCAACAACGGTTTGTGTACAGCTCGACGCCCAGCCAACGGCTTGTGCGCGTAGTGCCGAGGACTGAGCTCGTGCACGCGCACGCCTGAGTGGCCTGACCTACAGGACGAGGTCGGTCTTGCGATGGTGTGGCAGGGCTTCCACACCCAGCGACTCCAGGATCGCCGGTGCGATTCCCATGTAGTTGAAGGGTTTGGAGGGCACGGACGCCGTGGGAGAGTTGTAGACCACAACCGATCCGTGCGGGTGGTGCACGGCGGCACGGTGTTCGCTGACCTCGATGCTGTTGAGACCGACGTCGGCGAGGTGGTGCATCGTGCCGTTGATCTCGATCTTGGAAGCGTCGGGCGTGGTGGGGCTGTAGACGGCATAAGTCACGGTGATGGCGTTCTGATGGCGATCGACGTGAAGCTGCATGCGGTCGATTTCTGCTTCGCGTAGCCGCATGCTGGCCTTGCCGGCATCATCGGCGGACTCAAAGCAGAACGTCATCTGAGGAACCATGGCGTTGCCGATGGAGAAGTTGCCTTCGAGGCCGAGGGCGCAGGCGAACCGTTTCGGATCGACCAGCGTGAGGGTTGAGGTCTCTTCGGTATGGACTGGTGCTCCGCCGGTCTGGCCCATCGATGAGATCAGCAGGAGCGTCCTCTCCGTTTCCTCGACCCAGGCCATCAGGCGTCCCAGCCACAGATCAAAGGAGCGGAGAGCGTACGGAATCTCGTCCGCAAATCGCTCCACCCACTCGTTGCTGTAGATCTCCGAGTCCCAGTCCTCTGGGAAGATCGTGTACCAGTAGCGGTGAAGGGAAGAAGCGAGATGGTTGCTGA
>JBLYYW010000002.1:0-14269 GCA_048550155.1 Acidimicrobiales bacterium
AGCTTGATCCAATTCTCGTGCGAGTTGTCGCACAGAGTCAACCAGAGATTCAGTCTCGTCGCAACACAGCTCGCAAACCCCTGGGAGCTGGAGGTTCTGGTGAGAACCCGGGAAGTTCACGGGTGGCGACGGCGACAACTTCCTTTGCAGACGGGTTCACGAGCGAGGTTCCACCGATCGTGACAGTGGGTACTGTTTCGTTTCCGTTGGCTACCGAGCGAACGTGCGCCGCCGCAGCAGGGTCGTCCCAGATGTTGTGTTTGGTCAACGGAACACCTTGCTTGCCCAGCGAACGCTCCAGCGTCATGCAGAACGGACACCCCGGGCGCCAATAGAAGTCGACGTGACCGGATCCTGAGGTACTGCTCATGCCTCGGTGAACATCGTCGGCAGCCTCATTATTCCGGGTTCCGTGTGCGCCGGGTCGGCCAGGCTCACACCCCACCCCAGAGGCGGGGATGGCGCATCAAGTGTGCAAACTGTCGAGGTGTGGCCGTGCCTACTACCGTGCCGGTCTCTGGATCAAGGCCGAGGAACTGATCGGGCTCGGGTCCGATTCGCTCGAGCGCCACGAGCAGCGATTCCGAGGTCCAGGCGGAAGGCATGAACTCGGTGGGGGTCATGACTTGACCAACCGAGGTCCAAGAATGGTGATCGGCGGGGATCACACCCATGATCGAAGTGCTGAGATACCCGATGGTCTGGTGGGCCCAGCGCTGCACCGGAACCGAAACTGCCTCCGGTCCGAGATGGCGTTGGATATCGGTGAGCGAGGCAGAATCATGCACCGCGGGTGGGTAGTGCCACAAAATCTCTTTGACCGATGTCTTGGCGAGCCGTCCGCGGATCGAGGCGCTGACCACATCGGCGCGGGCCGCAACGAAAATGAAACCACCGATGGCTGCGGTGTAGAACCCGGTGACCCGATCCCAAACGATCAGCTCGACCAGCCCGTACACGATGACCAGGGCCCCGCCGATCAAGCCGCTCCGGGCGCTGATGAGGCGCGCCCACTCGGCCCGACCTGTCCTCGCCCACAGAATGCTCGACAGCACCTTGCCACCGTCGAGGGGTGCGGCGGGTATCAGATTTGTGACCGTCAACAGAATGTTGAGGATGGCGAGACCGGTTGCGACCACCGGCACCCCCTGAGGTGCACCCAGTTGACGGGCCAGCTCTGCAATGCCCAAGAACGCGGCGGCCAGGGCGGCGTTGGCCCCCGGTCCTGCGATTGCGATCTGGAACTCTGCGCGAGGCGAGCGGGCCGGGCTGGACAGCGCCGCTACCCCACCGAAGATCCACAGCCGAATCGAACTGGTGTGGATTTGGTGACGGCGTGCTACCAGGGCATGACCGAACTCGTGGGCGAGGATTGACGCCAGGAAGAAAACGACCCCGCCTGCGGCGAGGGCCAGCCGCCATCGAAGCAAGAGTTCGCTGTCGATCCGAGGAAAAACATCGGTGGCGAGTAGCCACGACCCCACAACCGCGACGGCAACAACAGACCAACTCACCGTCACCGGAATACCGAAGATTCGTCCCAGTGGAATGGATGTTCGGTGGCCGATCACAGACTGCAATCGTACAAACAGCCCACAGTTCTGGCGAAGTTGGGCTCGGACGGCCTATCCGAGGCGTTTGGGTCGAGCCCGGGTGTGATCGATCGACTTGGTGAATGCCAAGCTCACCTCTGCCGAGGACAGGCCGGGAGCGTTCGGATCGATCCGTGCCGCATTCAGGTTTGCCTCACGGGCACTGAACCACGACGTTGGGTCGATCGCGTCGCCGGCGACGGGTTTGTTGAAGAGGTATCCCTGCATGATGTGGACTCCGAAGTCGAGCAGTTCCCGTACCTGATGCTCGCTCTCGACCCCCTCGGCCACGACCTGAAGGTCCAAGGCCCGGGCCATCGCGACCACGGCTTCGATGATCGCCCGGTTCACACCCGAACCCATGTCGTCGACGAAGGTCTTGTCGACCTTCAGTGTCGACACCATGTCGAATTGCTTGATGTAGCTCAACGAACTCTGGCCGGTTCCGAAGTCGTCGATGGCCAGCGTGACACCGGTGTCTCGGATATCGCGGAGGATCGACAGTCCAGCCAGGTGGTCGACGATCACGTTTTCAGTGATCTCCAGCACCAACTGTGCAGCAGGGAGTCCGGACCATTCCAACACGTCGGCGATGAGATAGGGGAAGTTGCCATCGAGCAGCTGCTGTTCTGCGATGTTGACGCCCATCTTCACGCCTTGAGCATCAGGGGAGAGGTGGTTCCACACCGCCGCTTGGGCGCAGGCCTCACGAAGCACAAGCTCGCCGATTCGGGCCATCATTCCGGTCTCCTCGGCCACACCGAGGAAGTCACCGGGGCCGATGAGACCTCGGGTTGGATGATTCCATCGAACCAGCGCCTCGAAGCCGTACAGTCGCTTTCCTTCAACATCGATGAGTGGCTGGTAATAGACGACCAGCTGTTCCTGCTCCAGCGCCTGGACCAGGTCCCGTTCGATGTCGAGTCGGTCGATCACCTGGAGGCGCTGAACCTCGTCGAAGACCGCGTAGCCCGACTTGGCCTTCTTGGCCTTGTACATCGCTGCGTCGGCATCCCGAACCAGATCATCTGAGCGTCGGGTGTCATCGGGGCGAGCGATGGCGATTCCGATGCTGGTCGAAATGACCTGAGCTCCGCCGTACAACGAAACCGGCTGGGTGAACGACTTGAGAATCTGTTTGGCGACAGCCAGGACCGACTGTTCGGACAGGAGGTCGCGGCAGACCACCACGAACTCGTCTCCGCCGAACCGAGCCACCAGGTCTCCGCCCCGGACGGTGCCTTCGAGGCGCTCGGCGACGATGCGCAGAAGTTCGTCGCCGGCCTCGTGGCCCATCGAATCATTGATGACCTTGAATCGATCCAAGTCGAGGAAGAGCACACCGAGAACCGTGTCGGTCTGGCGGGCTCGGGCGATGGATGTTTCGAGTTCGCTGAACAGGGCGTTTCGGTTGAAGAGCCCGGTCAGTGGATCATGCTTGGCCTGATGTTCCTGCTGGGCGATGTATTCCTGGGTGTGGCGGGTCGTGTAGTTCTGCCACAGCGCCCCGATCAACCCCCCGAGCCCGCCGATTGCGCCGGACGCGCCGGCGATGATCAGCCCACCTTCCTCGGTGATGTTGAAGAACAGAAGCGCGAGGAGCCAGGCGGCTGTCGCGGCCACGCCACCGGCGAGCACCAAACCTGGTGAGAGAAGAAGTCGGTTGCCCTGCACATCTGACAAAACGGCAGGTTGGGGCCGGACTTGAGGAAACCCGGCAGAGCAAATTGGACCGATGTTGCTTCAACACGCATCCAATCGTTCAGAATTCGAGCCCAACGGTCGAAGAGAAAACCAGCGCCGCGCGCTGTTTCGTCATATGACTACCACTCCTCGCACCCCCGATATCTCCGTAGGTCGACACGCCCTGTTGGCCAGAGCGTTCGAGACCTTTGGTGTTGCCATGGCTGGGTTCGTGGAGCAACAGATGGTCGAGTACATGGGTGACGACGAGACGACCCCATGGAATCTCGTGGCCGCCGGGAAGTTGGGTCGGACCGACTCGAGCGGGGTAACCGACCCCCTCTTCCAGCTGCTCGTCATGCGCCGCTTCTGGGGACCGGCGTTTGCCGACTTCTTCAAAGAGGACCTGCGGCCCCTGATAGGGCAACTCGTCGAAGCCCGAAACTTGTGGGCCCATTTCAACCTTCCATCGGAGTCGGCGTACTCGGATCGGCTTCTGCTGGCCATGGAACGGATCGTCGCTCCCGTCGCACCCGAAGTCACCAGCGAGCTTCGGGCACTACGAGCCGAATTGCATGACCCCGAAGCCGGTGATGGCGACATCTCCGTCGAAGTATCGGTGTCTCCTGATGCTGTCGGTCTAGTCGCCCAGCTGCGCAAGACCGAAGCTGCCTTCGAAGAACTACAACGCCAATACGGTGAACTGACCGATCAGTTGACCGCAACGCGGCGAGCGGCCGCCGGCAAGCAACTCAAGCTGACCGCGGCCGAAAACCTGGCTGACACAATGACCAAGCAGACCGAACGGCTCGAGGCTCGGCTCGCGGCCGAACTGATGAGTCGAAACCGCATGGAATGGCTGTTCGTCGCCTTCATCACCCTGATGGTTCTGGTGATGACGCTCATATCTCTGTAACACCCCTCCAGGGGGGGCCGTTCTGTCGCCACGGAGGCTCTGCCTCCGGGCGTGACACTAACTGCCCGGTGAGCGCACGGTTTCAAACAGCAACGCCCTCATCCCTCCGGGAGGACCAGACGCTCGAACAGCGCGGAGGGGGCCGTCCTTCGCAAAGAGAGCTTGATCCCGCCGGTGCGAGTCGAGTTTCGGAGGGACCACGAAGGGAGCGCCAGCGAGTGAGAACGTGGGCCCGGAGGAACGAGCGACGACAACGGAACCTCCGTGGAACGGCCCCCCTGGAGGGGTTCACGTTGTAAAGTCGATGAGTTGTTCGACGGCGCCGACGAAGGATGGCTCGAGGTCGACGTAGCCATCGACGTTGGACAGCAGTTGTTTCCACACCACGCCGGGTTCGTCGTCCATGCCCAGTTCGGCGCAGACGCCTCGTTTCCAGTCTGTGCCGCGTTCGATCACGGGCCACTGGCTGATTCCGAGTACCGATGGTTTGATGCACTGCCAGACATCAACAAAGGGGTGGCCGGTTATGCACACGTCGGGGTGATTGACCTCTTCGGCAATCCGAGTCTCCTTGGAGCCGGCGACGAGATGATCGAGCAAAACCCCAAGACGGCGGCCCGGGCGAGGGCCGAAGGTGCGGACCAGCTCAGCGAGGTCGTCTGCGCCGTGAAGGGGTTCGACCACGAGGCCCTCGAGGCGCAAGTCGTCTCCCCAGACCCGTTCGATCAACTCGGCATCGTGGATTCCTTCCACATAGATTCGGCTCGGACGTGCCACGCGAGCCGGAGCGTTGGGGATTGCGATCGATCCGGACGCGGTACGAACCGCAGCCCGAGCTTGGTGCGCCTTGGTCGGTCGAACCAGTGTGACCGCGGTTCCGTTGTAGGAAAACGCACCGGGTTCGTTGCGCTGTTTGAACTCCCGGCCGTCTTCGCCCCGCATCGTGACCCAGTTGGGATCGAACGCGATGATGGTTCCGGTTTTGAAGCTGCTGCGATGACGGATCGTCATACCAAGCTCGGCTGGAACCGAAGCGTATTCGGGCCGCTTCTTGGTCGGTCCGTTGAGGTCCAGTGGCTCAGACAAGATTCCCATAGGCCGTCCGACAGTAGTCGTGGCTCGGTCGGGCGATGGTGCACACCCGCCATTCCGTACCGAGCGCTTAGGTGTGCTCTCAGGGAGAGTCGCCCTGCGCCCGATTGAGGGTGTCGAGCATGACCTTGGCCATCAGCGAGTAGCCGAAGTCGTTGGGGTGGAACCGGTCGGTGGCCAGACGTTGTCTGATGGTGCTGGGGTCGTCGAGGTCCCAGATGGGTGCGAACAGTTGACCGTTCCTCCGGGAGCTCTGGCGAAGTGTGCGATTGGCGAGTCGGGCACGCCGGGACGCGCCGGCCACAGGCCCGAAGACGGTCCGGGCCGGCAGTGCATCCGAGAGTGATCTCAGCCCGTCCATCAGTGAGTGACCAGCGGGGGTCCACACGATGTCGTTGGTCCCGATGCAGCAAACGATGTAGTCGGCAGGCCCGAGCTTCTGCGCGATCGGCAGCTGGCGGTCCAACGCATCGTCAACCCGTGCTCCGGCGATGGCCAGGTTGATGATCCGCCACCGCTGTCCGTCGCGTTCGGACAGCGAGGCACCGAGTTGGCCCAGCAGGGATTTCGAGGGATGGGACGCACCGATACCGACGAGGATCGAGTCGCCGATGCCGATCAACCGAGGGCCGTCGGCTTTCAGCGCGCCCTGGTTCTGGACATTCCACCAGTCGGTGTACGGATGGATCTGGCCGATGGTCTTTCGAGCGCCAGGGAACACCAGGCCCACGGCCTTCAGCCCGAGAGAGATCTTGCGAGGTTCGAGCCCGGGCACAGCGTCCACGGCTGGCGACCCTAGCCCGCGGGCCGGAGATATCGGCGGCCGTATGTCCGGTGACTCGTCCGGTCTTCTTCGCCCCACTGGGTACTCTCGGGCTCATCGCAATCCTTATCGATGCCGAGAACCTCGGGATGAGCCGCCCTGATCGCCCGCTGTTCGTCGATGTCTCGCTCACCGTGAACACTGGCGACCGGCTCGGAATCGTGGGCATCAACGGGACCGGAAAGTCCACGCTTCTGCGCGTCATCGCGGGCACGGCCGAACCTGAGAGCGGGACGATCCGTCGGGGCAGGGATTTGGCGCTTGCGGTCCTCGATCAGGACGCAGCCCTCCCCGACGGCACAGTGCGTGACGCAGTGCTCGCCACCGGTGCGGAGAAATGGGAAGCTGAAGCAGCACTCAGTCGGCTGGGTATGGGGGAGTTCTTCACCGAATCGACCGCATCACTCTCGGGGGGAGAAAAGAAGCGCGTCGCCCTGGCTACAGCGTTGGTGCGACCCAGCAACCTCCTCATCCTCGATGAACCCACCAACCACCTCGACATCGACGGGATCATGTGGTTGGAGGAACGATTGGAGGCATACCGGGGAGGTTTGATCTTGGTGACCCACGATCGGGTCGTGCTGGATCGACTCACAACCCATGTGCTCGAGTTGGACCGCGGTACCAGCTACTTCCACACCGGCGGTTACGCCAGCTATCTGGAAGCCAAGGCGGAGCGAACCGCTGCCGCAGAATCGGCGGAGTCGGTTCGAAGGAACCTGGCTCGCAAGGAGCTGGCGTGGCTTCGCCGCGGAGCGCCGGCCCGAACGTCCAAACCGAAGTATCGGGTGGAAGCAGCCAAGGCGCTGATCGGCACCAAACCCGAAGGTCCGGCCCGGCCGGCTGACCTCCACCTCGAGTTTCCCACCCCCCGTTTGGGGGACATTGTGATCGAACTCGATCAGTTGGTCGGTGCAGCTCCTGACGGTCGAAACCTGTTCGGTCCGTTCGATTTGAAACTCGATCCTCGGGAACGGCTGGCCATTCGTGGCGGGAATGGCGTCGGCAAGAGCACGCTGCTCAACCTGATGGCCAAACGAATCGAACCTGTCAGCGGGTCGGTGCGGTGGGGGACAACGGTGGAGTTGGCCTACTACACCCAGCAGTCCGATGATGCGTTTGACCCTTCTGCTCGAGCACGTGAGGTGGTGGCCGGGCCGAATCGGAAACCGGACTGGACCGACGCTCGACTGCTCGAGGCGTTCTGGTTCGACACCGACGCCCAGTGGGCTCAGGTCAGCACGCTGTCCGGGGGTGAACGGCGGAGATTGCATCTCCTCACCATCCTTGCGTCGAAGCCCAATGTGTTGTTGCTGGACGAACCGACCAATGACCTCGACCTCGAGACGCTGAGATCCTTGGAGGATTTCCTCGAGGACTGGCCTGGTGCGCTGGTGGTCGTGAGCCACGACCGAGCCTTTCTTGATCGGGTTGCCAATCGTCAGGTGACCATCACTCCCGATGGGGTGGTTCATGATGCCGCCAACGGAGAACCAGCCGGCGCTCCGGCCGCGAGACCGGCGAAGAAGCCACCCAAACCAAAAGGTGACACCCGACAGAAGTCAGGGGGTCGGTCCAAAAGCACGCTCGGACATCAGATTCGGGCGATCGAGAAGGAGATGGCGCGACTGTCCGCCCGAAAGGAGGACTTGGAAGGCGAGCTGTCAGTACTGGCCGCTGGGACGGACTACCAGAAACTCGCCGACGTTGGTGTAGAGCACGCCGAGGTCGTCGGCCGCCTCGATGAGATCGAGCTGCAGTGGCTGGAACTGTCCGAGCAGCGGGACTCACTCTGATGGTGCGACGTCTCCTGTACACCGCCCTCGGCCTCGTTCTCGTCGCTGTCGGCGGCATAGGGATCATCGTTCCTGGGCTGCCGACAACGGTCTTCTTCATCATGGCGGCGTGGGCCTTTGCCAAGTCGAATCCGCGGTTGGAAGCCTGGGTATTGGGCCTCCCAGGCGTTGGTCAGGCCGTGGACGACTATCGCAACGGCCTCGGGATGCCGCATCGAGCCAAGGTAGTCGCAAGCGTGATGTTGGTCATCGCCGTCACGATCAGCACCGTCCTGGTGTTGGACAGGTGGATCGTTCGGATTCCCATCGCGGTCGCAGGATTGATCGGGTTGTACTGGATTCACTTTCGGGTGCCGACTCGGGAGTCGACGGTTCCACCAGCTCAACTCGAGTGAGCACAATCTCCCCGGCGGCCCCGCTCGTCGTTGTGGCGGCGGCATCGGTAGACTGATGCGATGGCCGTTACCGAGACCCCCGCAGAACAAGCCGCTGCGGATCCAACCAAGCCGCTGACCGTGAGCGACACTGCCCTCGCCACGGTGCTCGAGGTTCGGGCTCAAGAGGACGACCCGGCCAACACGGCACTCAAGGTGGCGATCACCGGGTCGAACATGACCGAGTTCCAGTATGCGCTTGAACTCCTGACGATTTCCGAGGCCGCCGCCGACGACCTCGTCTACACACAGGGATCACACGATGAACTCACGGTGATCATCCCGGCCACGAGTGCGGCGAACATGACCGGAGCGACGCTCGATGTCCCCGCCGCCAACACTCCCGGCGGTTTGGTAATTCGCAACCCCAACACCCCCAACCCTCTTGATGGCCTCGACATCGAACTCACCGGCGAGCTGCCCGAGCAGATTCAGCAGGTTCTGGATCAGGCGATCAATCCGGCGTTGGCCAGTCACGGGGGTTATGCCACATTGGTCGGTGTCGACGGCACGAAGGCAATAATCACCATGGGCGGTGGTTGCCAGGGCTGCGCCGCCAGTGCAATGACCCTGCGTGACGGCATCACCAAGATGCTCAAGGATGCATTGCCCCAACTCTCCGAAGTGATCGATGCAACCGATCACACAGCCGGCGAGAACCCGTTCTACACCTGACCCGTCACCACATCCAACGTGTCAGCGAGCTCGGGTCGGCGTCGGAACCGGCTGCGGTCTGCGGTGCCGCTGGCCATTGGAACGCTGGCGGTAGGCCTGGCGTCGTGTGCGTCGGCTGCTGCGGTGCCCGAGGACTTCGTGTATCGCGCTCGCATCGATGATTGTCGGATCACCACACCGCAGTTGGCAACCATCTTTCGGATCAGCGACCGACTCCTGGTTTCGGCTGCACATCCCTTCGAAGGCATCAGATCGTTCGAAGTGCTCGACGTCAACGGAGACAGCATCGAGGCCGATCTTGTGGCGTTGCGTCCGGAGAAGGATGTGGCGCTGCTTTGGCTTCAGGAGCCGCAGGATTCGGGAGCGGTCGCATTGGCGTCGCAGCCGGTGGAACCCGACACGCCGGTCGAGATCGTCACCTTCGACAGAGAGGGAGCCCTCGTGATCCAAGCGGGTCGGGCTGTGCGGCTGGCCAACGTCACCCTCGACGGAGAGGATCCGAGGCAGGGCATCGAACTCCAGGCGGACATCGAGGCCGGAGACTCGGGTGCCCCGGTGCTCTTCGACGACCGCGTGGTCGGGGTGGTGTTCGCCTCGTCTCGGGGTAGGGAATCCGGCTGGGCGGTGTCGGCAGCCGAGGTCAACTCACTCGTCGCCACCTTGCCCGATCAACCGGTCCCTCTGGTCCTTGGGTGCGGTGCTGGCTGAGTATCGGTCAGGGACCGACGCGAGCCCCGCGCTTTTGTGAAGGCCATGAACAAAAAGGGCACTCTTCACCTATTGTCCACCCTTCAGTCGATTTACACTGCGCCGCATGACCTTCTTCGACCGTGTTGCGACCGCCCCCATTTCGTGGGGTATCTGCGAGGTGCCGGGTTGGGGTCACCAGCTCGAGGTTGACCGGGTTCTCAAGGAGATGAGCGAGTTGGGCTTCACCCGGACCGAGCTCGGCTCGCTGGGCTGGCTGCCCACCGAACCGAACGAACTCATCGAGACGCTCGACCGGCACGGTCTGGGTCTTCTTGCTGGATTCGTGCCGTTGGTCCTCCACGACGAATCCGAAGCGGCAGCAGCCGAGAAGGCGGCGCACGATGCGGCCGTGCTCTTGGCCAAGAGCGGTGCCACGTACTACAACACCGCACCGGTGATGACCTGGGACTGGGCGCCCCGCCGCGCCCTGACCGACGCCGAATGGTCACGGTTGGTCGCAGGTCTTGCGATGGTTGACGAGATCTGCTCGGAACTGGGACTGGTTCAAGTGGTCCATGAACATGTGGGCATTGCGGTGGAAACCGTCGACGACGTCAATCGACTGCTCGAGACCAGTCCAGTGAAGTTCGTGCTCGACACCGCCCACCTCGCGCTCGGTGGAGCCGATCCCCTCGAATTCGCCATCCGGCACGCTGATCGGGTGGGCTTGGTGCATCTGAAGGACATGGACCTCGAGCTAGCCGGCGCGTTCATGGCTTCTCAACTCGTCGACGTGCCGATGTCGTTGATGAGTTCTGTTCAGGCCGGTCTGTTCCCGGCCCTGGGCGGCGGCCAGCTCCCGATCGCAGAAGTGATTCACACCCTCGAGTCATCCGGATTCGATGGCTGGTATGTGGTGGAGCAGGACTGCGCGATCACCGGTGAGATGCCGGGAACCGGTGAAGGGCCGATCCGGGATGTGGAAGCCAGCATCGGTTTCCTCAGTTCGCTCAGTGTCTTTTCCTGATATGGGTCGTTCCTGACTTCCTGACATGGCATAACCTGCGCTCGGTGTCCATGTGGCGGACGTTGTGCCGCTTGTTACGAACCGGCGACACAATTTATGTAAAAGGTGTGGACTTTTGCCTCTGGCGAAAAACTTGGACTAGTGTCCTGAGTCACACGGACCGGCGGGAGAGCCGATCCATTACTGGGGAGTCCCGAATGACCACAACTTTGAAGCGCCTTCTGGCGTTGCTTTTTGCCCTTTCTCTTATCGCTGCCGCATGTGGCAGCAACGAACCAGAAGCATCCGACGACGGCTCGTCTTCCGACGACAGCTCGTCGTCCGATGACGGCTCCAGCGATGACAGCTCATCCTCTGATGACGATGGTTCATCCGATGACAGCGGCGACGACGACGTTGACCTGGTGCAGGGAACTGACCTCACTTTCCACATGATCACCCACTCCGACGATGGTCCGTTCTGGTCCGTCCTCAAGCGTGGTGCTGATCAGGCAGCAGCCGACCTCGGTGTCGAGCTGGTCTGGAAGGGCTCCAACAACGATCCCGCTGTCCAGGCCTCGGACATCGATGCTGCTGTAGCATCCGGTGCCGATGGCATCGCCGCTTCGTTGCCTTCGCCGGACCAGCTGATCCCGGGCCTAAAGGCTGCTGTCGACGCCGGAATCCCGGTGTACACGCTCAACTCGGGCGTGAATGACTACAAGGACATCGGTGCCACCACCCACGTAGGTCAGACCGAGATCATTGCCGGCAATGGTGCAGGTGACCGGTTCAATGCCGACGGTCGTGCGACCCACATCCTGTGTGGCATTCAGGAACAGGACAACGTTGCTCTGGGTGAGCGCTGCGACGGTCTCGCGGAGACCTTCAGCGGCAAGGTGACAGCGTCGTTCATGGATCTAGACGCCGACCAGACAGCACAGCAGGCCGCCATCAACGCCGCCCTGTCCGCCGATCCTTCGATCGATGGCTTCATGGGCGTTGGTCCTGTCATCGCCATGTCGGGTCTGCGTGCAGCGCAGGACCTCGGCAAGGACATCCCGGTCGGTGGCTTCGACATCACTTCTGAACTGATCGACGCCATCGATGCCGGTGATGTGCTCTTCACCGTCGACCAGCAGCAGTACCTGCAGGGCTACATTCCTGTGCTGCTCATGTTCCTCGAGGTCACCAACAAGAACACCCTCGGTGGCGGTCTCCCGATCCTCACAGGACCGGGCTTCGTAGATGCCGGCAACGCAGCAGACGTGAAAGCGCTTGTTGCAGCTGGCACCCGCTGATGTGCCTCGCCCACCCTCCGGTGCGGCGACATCGCTAGTGAGTATGTGAAACGGGAGGCCGGACCACGATCAGGTCTGGCCTCCCGGCTTCGTTGCAAGTAGTTGTTACAAGGGGAAAAGGGGAAAATATGAAGCACGCTGACGCCTCACCGGCGGTCGAAATCGATATTGAGGTCGATGCCGACTCCGCCGCTGAGATCGCCGCCGAAACCGAGGCGGCAACGGTTAATACCGCTGACGAACGGCTGGCTTACCGAGGGGTCTTTCAACGGCTTCTCATCCGCCCTGAAGTCGGGGCGATCATCGGTGCCGCCGCAATCTGGGCGTTCTTCTGGGCGGTCGCCGACACCTTCGGAGTCGCCACCGGCTTCGCCAACATCATGGATGTCTCGGCGCCGCTGGGGATCATGGCCGTGGCGGTGTCACTGTTGATGATCGGCGGCGAGTTCGATCTGTCCTCCGGTGCTGCAACCGGGGCGCTGGGCATCGTGACAATTCTGTTGGTAAAAGACGTCGGTGAGTTGGGCGGCGCCGGACTGAGCTTGTGGATCGCCATACCGCTGTCCCTGATCGTTGCGCTGAGCCTCGGGTACTTCAACGGCACCATGGTCGAGCGCACCGGGTTGCCCAGCTTCATCGTGACGTTGGCAACGTTCTTCATCCTCCGCGGCTTCAAACTGGGCTTCTCCAAGTTGACCATCGACAACATCTCGGTTGGTCGTATCGACGAGGCGCAGGGCCGAGGCTACGAATTCTGGAAGCCTGTCTTCGACGGTGTCTGGGCCCGTAACGAACACCAGCTCGGCGTGCGGGATGCCATCTGGCTGATCGGGTTCCTCGTCGGCGGCTCGCTCCTGGGCGCAGCAGTATACGAGATGAACTACAAGCGACGGGCGTCGGTCAACCCCGCCGGACTTGTGCTGCTCCTCGTCGGTTTGGCCGGTGCGGTCGGATCGGTGCTCTACATGCACAACTCCGATGGCCGCAATGCCAACACGCTGGCGGTCGTTCTCATCGCAGCCTCAGCGCTCGCTGCGTTCTATGGCCTGTGCCTGTGGCGCTACGAATCGCAGGCACCTGGCTCGCCGCTGTATTCCAACGAAACGCTCATCTGGACCGTCGCCGGAGTGATCGTGCTGAACCTCGGCATCATCGCGGCCCAAGTTCTTGACGTCGACTCCCAGCGGAGCGTTCTCGACCTCGTCGGAAACCTAGTGTGGCCACTGGTCATCATCGTTGGTGCGCTCGCCGCCTACCAGGTGTGGCAGAAGTTCGACTCGTCCCAGTCGCAGCAAGACATGCTCCGCTCGCTGTTGTCGACCGCTGCTGCCGGTGCGAGCGCTGCCTTTGCTGTCTACGCCTTCATGTTCATGGCCACCGAACAAGGTTTGAGGGCAATTCTCTTCGGGTTGCTCGTGCTGGCCGGCTTCCTCGTTCTCGCCATGGCGGCCTACAAGGCCGGACGGGTCTCACCGATCGCTCGTGGGATCGTGCTGATCATCACGGCCTTGATGGGCGCTCGTCTTGCCTGGTTCGTGCAGGGTGCCTCGTCCTCCACCAAGTTCAGAACCGAGGCCTTCAGCGTGATTCTGCTCCTCTCGCTGTTGATCGGCGTGTGGGCGGTGACCTCGACCTTGTTCCAGACCCGACGCCATGACGACGTTGCGTCAGAGCGAATTTCCGGCCTGTTGGCCAAGCTCGGCCTCGTCGCAGTTGGGATTGGTTTGGTCACCCGGCTGCTCTTCACCACCGACGAGGAGTTGGCGCTGGGGGAAACCAACCCCGCCAACTTCAGGATGAGTGTGCTCTGGTTCATCGGCATCGCAGTGTTCGCCACTTGGTTGTTGGGAAGCACCAAGTTCGGCAGCTGGATCTTCGCCGTGGGTGGTAACAAGCAAGCCTCCCGGCAGATCGGTGTACCGGCAGCCCGCACCAAGACACAGCTGTTCATGATCGTGTCCGTCGCGGCCTGGCTGGTCGGGCTGCTTCTGGCGTTCCGGTTGAACACCTTGCAGTCCGGCACCGGAAACGGGCTGGAGTTCGAGTACATCATCGCTGCGGTTGTCGGCGGCACGCTGTTGACCGGCGGCTACGGCTCGGCCTTTGGTGCCGCCATCGGCGCCATCATCATGGCGATGTCGAAACAGGGAATCCCTGCTGCCAGGTGGAACTCCGACTGGCGGTTTGCCTTCCTCGGCGTGATCCTCCTTTCGGCCGTGATCGCCAACACCTACATCAAAAACAAGGCAGAGGCGGCAGGA
>JBLYYW010000003.1:0-4266 GCA_048550155.1 Acidimicrobiales bacterium
ACTACGAATGGGCCGACGAGACCTGGATGAAGACACGGGGCGACAAGAACGCCTACGACTCACCGATCTCAATCTATGAGCTGCACCTTGGTTCATGGCGATACGAGCCCGGCGGCTATCGGGCGATCGCACATCAACTCGCCGAGTACATCCTTGAAACCGGCTTCACCCACGTCGAATTGCTCCCGGTGATGGAGCACCCGTTCTACGGATCGTGGGGCTACCAGTCGACCGGCTACTTTGCGGCAACCTCGCGTTACGGCACACCACAAGACCTGATGTACTTCGTGGACTATCTGCACCAAAAGGGAATCGGGGTCATCCTCGATTGGGTCCCGTCGCACTTCCCCTCCGATGCCCACGGCCTGGCCGCGTTTGACGGAACGCACCTCTACGAACACAGCGATCCAAAGCTCGGCTACCACCCGGACTGGGATAGCCTCATCTTCAACTACGACAGATTCGAAGTGCGCAGCTTCCTCCTCTCCAGCGCGCTGTTCTGGCTCGACAAATACCACGCCGACGGTATCCGGGTCGATGCCGTTGCCTCGATGCTGTATCGGGACTACTCCCGCAAAGAGGGCGAATGGATTCCAAATGAATTCGGAGGGAGAGAAAACCTAGGCGCCATTTCTCTGTTGCAGCTCATCAACAAGAACGCTTACGCCCGCTACCCCGACATCCAGATGTATGCCGAGGAGTCGACCGCGTTCCCAATGGTCACTCACCCCACCGACTACGGCGGCCTCGGCTTTGGCCAGAAGTGGGATATGGGATGGATGAACGACACTCTGCGCTACGTGTCAAAGGATCCGGTTCATCGGCGCCACCATCACGACGTCCTCAGTTTCCGGATGGTCTACGCCTTCAACGAGAACTTCACTTTGCCTCTCTCCCACGACGAGGTCGTTCATGGCAAGGGGTCGCTACTGAACAAGCAACCGGGCGATCGCTGGCAACAGTTCGCCGGTCTCCGCTTGCTCTATGCCTACCAATGGGCCCAACCCGGCAAGAAGCTGCTCTTCATGGGGAGCGAATTCGGCGTGTCCGAAGAGTGGAACCACGAAAAGGAGCTGGACTGGGCCGCGGCAGCCGCTGCTGAGAACGTCGGGGTGGCGAAGTGGATTTCTGATCTGAACAGCCTGATGCGCCAGACCCCGGCGCTTCACGAGAGGGATTCAGATCCGAGCGGGTTTCAATGGGTGGTCGGCAACGACGACGCCAATAGCGTCTACGCGTTCTTGCGTCTCGACAGCAAAGGCAATCCGCTGCTCTTTGTCGCCAACTTCACCCCGGTCGTACGCCACGATTATCAGCTCGGCGTTCCCGGGGACACTGACTGGAAAGAGGCCCTCAACGGCGACGATCTTCGCTACGGCGGCAGCGGGATCATCAACCCCGGGACACTGAGCGCTGCTCTCGAGCCCAGCCATGGCTTCGAGCGCTCGATCACGGTCACAGTGCCGCCGCTCACCGGGGTCTTCTTGACTCCTGCATAGCCCAAGACGATCGTTTAGGTGGGTCGGCGTTGTACCGATACGACCCTATGCCAACAGCACTAGCGTTTTCACACGTCACCAGAACATTCGGTGACATCACTGCAGTAGACGACCTGAGCCTTGAAGTTCCCGAGGGTTCGATAACGGTTCTGCTCGGCCCCAACGGGGCCGGCAAGACAACAACGGTACGGCTCGCCACCGGAGCTTTGGGCTCTGACGAAGGCTCTATCGAAGTCTTGGGACTCGACCCGCTGACCGCCGGTGATGAAGTGCGATCGCGCTGTGCGGTCGTTCCTCCAAAACCGGCGCTGTATGACAACCTCACCGGGTGGGAGAACCTCACCTTCACCGCCGACATATTCGGTGCAGACCACAAGGGCATCAAGCCGGCTGCCGAACGCTTTGGCATCGATCACGCTCTGGATCTCAACGTTGGCGGCTATTCGACCGGCATGAGAACCCGGCTGGCGTTGGCTCGGGCCGTCCTCCACGACCCCGATGTTCTGCTCCTCGACGAGCCGACGGCGGGACTCGATCCGGAATCCGCCCGCGCCGTGCTCAACCTCATCCGGGAGCTTGCAGGCAAGGGCAGGACCATCGTGCTGTGCACCCACCTTCTCCACGAGGCTGAAGGTGTCGCCGATCAGGTCGTGCTGATGGGCGCCGGCCAGGCGCAGATTGTGGGCAGTCAGCTCGATCTCGCCAACCAATACGTGACCAATCCTGCCGTCATCATCGATGCGGAGGACCGAGACTCTCTGTCCGACCTCAATCGTCACGCTGATGTTGTCTCAGCCGAGTGGAACGGAGCTCTTCACGTTCGATTGACCCACATGGATCGTCTCCCCGACCTCGTTGCCGAATTGGTGGGTACCGGGGTACGTATCACCAGAGTCGAACCGGACAATCCCACTCTGGAAACGCTCTACTTCGAGATGCAGCGCTCATTGCGGGAGCAATCATGAGGTGGGATCGCATGCTGACCGTGGCCCGGATCGATCTGCGCCGGCTCTTCAAGAGCAAGGATTACTGGATTCCGATGGGCTTCCTGGCATCCGTATTCTTCATCGGTCTGCCGTTTCTCCTGCTCACGATTGTGACCTCGACGACGAGCGGCGACCTGGTCAACAAGATCGGTGAAGTACTGCGTACGCTGCCCGGACCGATCCAGGACAATGTTGTAGGGACAACACCAGCCGCCCAAGGCGCCTACATGCTCTCGGTGTACCTATTGGCCCCGGTTGCGATCGTGGTGCCGCTCACTATCTCCTCGGCGGTCGGCGCCCACGCCATCGTTGGCGAAAGGGAGAGGGGCACGGGCGAGTTCCTGGCTCACTCTCCATTGACCGAGCGCGAGATCTTCATGGGCAAAATGCTCGCGAGCCTGGTCCCGGGCTTCCTGGCTACCGGCGTCGGTTTCGCCATCTACTCATTGCTGGTCAACGTGAAGGTCGGCCCTTTGATCGGTGGATGGTTCTTCCCAACGGCTGGTTGGTGGATACTGATTGTTTGGGTTGTCCCCCCGTTCATCGCCCTCGCTTTGTCAGTCATCCTGTGGGTCTCGTCGAAGGTACGTAGCACTGCGGCCGCGCAGCAAGCAGCCACATTGGTATCACTACCCGTTATATTCGCTGCCTACGGAGTGTCGAGCGGTCTGCTCATCAATCCGGTGATCGCGGCTTTCGGAATCGGAGTCGTGGCATGGATTCTGGCCATCATTGGACTTATCACCGGATCACGATCACTCAGTAGGGAAAGCCTGCTCGGCTTTGGAGGCGATGGTTGAACAAGGCGTCGCAAAACACTGATGACTACGCCGACACGACCTCGGTCACGATCGGCAGATTCTCGATTCCCAGGGAGTTCGTCTGGGTGCTGCTGTTGGGGCTCGTCCTCGTTTTCGGTCTTGCGGTCGCCTCAACATGGCACTGGGCAGTTCACAAGAACGACCCCCTTGCCTTCGCGGAACGCTCCCGGCCACTGCTTGACGGTCACTTGCCATACGTCGATTTCGAGTTCGAGCATCTTCCGTTTGCGATCGTTCCCATGCTCTCGGCTGCAATCATCGAGACCCTCATCCCGATCCACTACACGCTGATCTTCTGGCTACTAATGAGCGGAGTGCTGTTTGGGATTGGTGTCTACCTCAACAGGATTGGCCGCCAACTCGGCGTGACCGATGCTGCGTTGCGCTGGGTTCTGATTTCATGGGCGCTGCTCCCGCTACTCGCCTTCCGGGTTGATGCGTTGTCTGTGCTTCTCACACTTGTTGCCGTCTCCCTCGCCATGGCTGGCGAGGACCGGAAGGCTGGCTGGGCGATGGCCGGAGCAATCGCAGCCAAAGGATGGCCAATCGTGCTCGCCGCTGTCGACTGGTGGCGCGGCAAGAAACGTCGCGCAATCGTCACCGTCGGGCTGACCATGGTCTTGGGCATCGGGTTGACGATGTTCCCGTTGTTTCGGTCCGGCAGGTCCTTTTTTGGAGTACACATCGAAACGTTCACGGGGGCATTCGTCGCACTGTTCCGCATTTTGGCGGGTGAGCCGACGCAGGTGGACGTTGCGGCCGGCGCCAGCTACGTGGAAGTCGGCGGCTGGGCAATGGCCCTGAACATACTCATCGGGGCAAGCCTGGGCCTCTATGCGATCCGGGTGCTACGAACAAGGTTCGATTGGCGCCGCGCCGTCGACCTCATTGGCGTTCTGGCGATCGCCCTGATGTTGCTCAGCCCGCTGCTATCTGCACAGTTTGTGATTTGGATGACGC
>JBLYYW010000004.1:0-24625 GCA_048550155.1 Acidimicrobiales bacterium
CGGTAGAGCTGTCGTGGTGACCGGCGGGAACGGTGGGATTGGTCTGGGGTTGGCCAAAGGCTGTGCGAAGTCGGGCGCCTCGGTGTCGATTTGGGGCCGCAACGCCGCCAAACTCTCCACAGCCAAGCAGGAACTCGGAGCGACCGGCGCCACAATCCACGCCCAGCAGGTCGACGTATCGTCCGAGTCCGAAGTTGACGAGGCCATGGAAGAAGCCGAACGACTGATGGGTCGTCTCGACTGTGTGTTCGCCAACGCCGGCATCGGTGCCATACCGAAGCCATTTGTCGACCAAACCGCCGAAGAATGGCACGCTCTGCAAGCCGTCAACGTGGACGGGGTGTTCTTCACTCTTCGAGCTGGTGCCAGAGCCCTGCTCGAACAGGGAGAAGGCGGCTCGCTGGTGGGGGTTTCCTCCACATCAGCCATTCACGGAGCGGCGATGGCGCAGTCGTATGCGGCCAGCAAGATTTCGGTGCTGGCCATCATGCGTGGCCTGGCCGTCGAACTCGCTCGCCATCACATTCGCTGCAACAGCATCATTCCGGGCTGGACCGAAACGGAGATGACCGAGGATGCACGGAAGTTCGACAAGTTCCTCGCGGCCACCACCAAGAGAACACCGGTTCGTCGCTGGGGAGTCCCCGACGATTTTGCTGCGCTCGGCGCATTCTTGGCCGATCCAACCCAAACCTTCCACACCGGCGACGAGATCGTGGTCGACGGTGGCTACACACGTTTCTAGGAGACTCAGGTGAGAATCATCGTTGATCGACTTCAGTGCGAAGCGAACGGTATGTGTGAAGAGCTTGTCCCAGGCGTCTTCTCACTTGACGACAATGACGAGCTCCAACTTCTCACGACCGAAGTCCCTGATGGTGTGGCCGATGACGTCGAGGCTGCGGTGCACGCATGCCCCAAGCAGGCCCTGTCGCTCGAACCATCGTGATCTCCCCAGCCGATGAGCTGGTGGAGGTGGTCGACGCCGTCGGCAATGTCGAGCGGGTCGTCACGAGGGCTCAGATGAGAGCCGAGGTGCTCCGTCATCGCTCCACCTACATCGTTGTTCGACGCCGAAATGGTGATCTTGTCGTTCATCGACGAGCCGATTGGAAGGACGTGAATCCAGGCTTGTGGGACATCGCCTTTGGCGGCGTTGTTGGGGTCGGCGAGGACTGGACGTTCGCGGCGCAGCGAGAGCTCGCTGAAGAGGCCGGCCTCACCGATGTCGAACTGTTGCCGTTGGGTTCGGGAACCTACGACGAGGCCGATGGGAGGATCGTCGCTCGCGTCTTCGAAGTCAAAAGCGACGCGGAACTCAACTGTCCCGATGGCGAGGTGGCCGAAACCACAGAGATCCCACCGCACGCTGTCCAGGACTGGTTGCAGACCCACGCGGTGTGTCCCGACACGGTCCAGATCGTACTTCCACTGCTCATGTCGAGCTAGGAAGCGGCTCGGGCTGCCTCCAGGACTTCATCCTCGGGAAACAAGCCTCTCCAGCCCTGAATGGGCTGGCCGTTCTTGTCAACCAGAATGGCTGTGGGTTGACCCGTGACCTGATAGTAACGCCAGGTGTCGAAGCTGGCGTCCCAGGTCATCGTGAAGCTGTTGGTACCCGTGGTCGCTTGGAACTCTTGAGCGAACCCGAAGTCGTCCTGTGCGCCCATCCCTACGACTCGGAGGGTGTCGGCGTTCTCTCGAGCAAACTGCTCGACCTGCGGTCCTTCGGACCGGCAGGTGCTTCAATGAGGAGCCCAGAACCAAAGCAACACGGGGAGATCGCCCCCCTGAAGCTCCTGTTGGAGGTTCACGCTCGAGCCGTCAGCGACGTTCTGGACCGACACGTTGGGGAACAGATTGTCAGATGATTCCGCCGAGCCATCAGCTCCGGCGACGACCGGTGCCGGGGTTGTTGTTGGAGCCGAACCTGTCTCACTGCCGGCGCCGCATGCGGCGGCTCCAATCGACAGCGCAGTTGCCGCCGCAAGCAAACGTGTCGTTCGACCAGGGGTTCGCTTCACCTTGGGTGGGCGCGATCGATGTTCTCGTGAAATGGCCACATCGAATCGAACCGGGCGGGAGCCTGCCGCATTCCGATCGGTCGACGATTTCTCATCGACTACCTTGTACGAGGTTTTCGCCGATCTTTAGCATCGACCGCCGAAACTGTGTGGTGTTGCCGGGAACGGGGTCTGTTGCCGGTCAGAGTTCGCTGACAATCACCACGAGGATCCTCCGAATGGCACATGCCAACACCCACAGCCGCTCCCACGCCATGGATCCCGATCCGGTCGAATCGTCGCGTCCGTGGTGGGCTGGTGCGTTGGCCGGTGTCGTAGCCGGTGGGTTTGCGTTGGCTGTCGGAGAATTGGTTGGGGCCCTCGCAGCTCCAAAACCGGGGCCCGTGATTGCGGTGAGCAACCGCGTGATCGACAACGCCCCGGTGTGGTTCATCGACTTCGGGAAGTCATTGTTCGGTTTGTCCGACAAGTCAGCTCTGATCGTCGGCACCGTCATCCTGTCCCTGATCTTCGCTGCCATCCTCGGAGTGCTGTCGCTGAAACGTCCGGCGATCGGCTTTGCCGGTATCACCGCATTCGGAGCGGTGGGCTTTTTCGCCCTTGGTGTCGATGCCCAAGGCGGGTGGGGGTATGCGCTGATCGTATCGATCCTTGCGGTAGCCGCCGGTGTATCGGTCCTCGCCATGCTCCTGACCAGGGTTCCTCACCACGCACTGCTACCAGAACCGGTCACTGTCCGCAGCGCCGCACCAGCCAACCCACTCCCTAGAGCCACACCTGCGATCGAGCGTCGCACGTTCATCGGTTGGCTCACCGCCGCCACCGCATCGGCGATCGGGCTTTCGCTCGGGGCTCGCCGGCTCCGTAGCAACGCCGCTGTCGAAGTCGCCCGAGGTGAGGTGGAACTCGTGACGCTGCAAGGAACCGGCGACATCGAGGCCGCCGTGAGCGCCGCCAACGCCAGCCCGGTGGCAAACACTCCGGGGATCTCGCCGGTCATCACTCCCAACAGAGACTTCTATCTGATCGACACCGCACCGCTGACTCCTCAGGTCAACCCCGACGACTGGACCCTCACCATCAAAGGGATGGTCGACAACGAACGTACGTACACCTACGACGAGCTGCTGGGACGAGCGAACACCATCGCCCCTGTGACGCTCAGTTGCGTGTCGAATCCGATCGGTGGAGGCCTGGTCGGCAATGCCGTATGGCAGGGCATACCTCTGTCTGAGCTCCTCGAGGAGGCTGGTGTACAGCCGGGGGCGACACAGATCAGGAGTGCATCGGTGGACGGCTGGGACTGCGGATTCCCGACCGAGGCAGCTTTCGACGGTAGAACCGCGTTGGTGGCGGTCGGGATGAACGGCGAGCCGCTCCCGGTCGATCATGGGTTTCCGGTTCGTCTGGTGGTCTCGGGACTCTATGGCTATGTCTCCGCCACCAAATGGCTCAAGGAAATCGAGCTGACGACGTTCGAAGATTTCGATGGCTTCTGGATTCCCCGTGGCTGGTCCAAGCTCGGGCCGGTGAAAACCCAGAGCCGGATCGATACCCCGAGAGCTGGCGCAACCGTCAGTCCGGGCGATCTTGCCATCGGCGGCGTCGCGTGGGCACCGAACAAGGGCATCGTCAAGGTGGAGGTCCAAGTTGACCAGGAGCCGTGGAGAGAAGCCGACCTCGGCGAATCCCTGGGCGTGAACGCATGGCGTCAATGGGGTACAACCGCGCCGATCACCCCTGGCGACCATCAGATCCGGGTTCGAGCCACCGACGCCGAAGGTGAAACCCAGACCGACGTGATCACCGACGTCGACCCCGACGGAGCCTCGGGCTGGCACACCATCGGCATCAGGGCCTGATCAACCGTCTCGGAGGGCAGGTTCGGCCGACGTCGAGTACTGTTTGGCACCCGAAAGGCAGCCGATGAGCCGAACCGCTTTCTACTCCTCGATCGACCAAACCCTGGACCAGATCCGTTCCGACGGACTGTGGAAACCCGAACGACCCCTCGTCTCCCCTCAGGGCGGAACGGTCCGCGTGGCTCCCGGCGGCGAGGGAGTACTCAACTTCTGCGCCAACAACTACCTCGGGCTGGCGGACAACCCCGAGCTTGCCAGGGCCGCCTCGGAAACGATGACCACCTACGGCTACGGGATGGCGTCGGTCCGGTTCATCTGCGGGACACTCGATATCCATCGTGAGCTCGAGGCTGAGATAGCCGACTTCCTCGGAACCGATGACTCGATCAGCTTCGCGGCTTGTTTCGATGCAAACGGAGCGGTCTTCGAACCGTTGCTCGGCGCTGAGGACGCCGTCGTGTCAGACTCGCTCAATCATGCGTCGATCATCGACGGCATCAGGTTGTGCAAGGCTCGCCGCTACCGGTTCGCCACCCGCGACATCGCGGACCTGAGGACCCAGGTGATGCAGGCCAAGAAGGACGGTGCCAACACGGTCCTGATCGTCACCGACGGCGTTTTCTCGATGGACGGCTTCATAGCCGACCTCGCCTCGATCTGCACCGTCGCCGACGAGTACGACACCCTGGTCATGGTGGATGACTGCCACGCCACCGGCTTCATCGGACCGGGAGGGAGGGGTACTCCCGCACTGCACGACGTGGTCGAACGTGTGGACATCGTCACGAGCACGCTGGGAAAAGCGCTCGGCGGCGGTATGGGCGGGTTCATCGCTGCCAAACAGAACGTGGTGGACCTGCTGCGGCAACGTGCTCGGCCGTACCTGTTCTCCAATGCGCTGGCTCCAGCGCTCGTGGGCGGAGCTCGCGAAGCCCTCCGGTTGGTTCGGGACGGGGACGATCTACGGGCACAGCTCGAGGACAACGCCGCGTACTTCCGCACGCGAATGACCGAATCAGGTTTTGAGCTCACCGGTGAGGGTCATCCGATCATCCCGGTGATGATCGGTGAGGCCGGAATCGCCGCCTCGATGGCGGCCAAACTGCTCGACCACGGTGTGTATGTGACCGCATTCAGCTATCCGGTCGTACCGCTGGGCACGGCTCGCATCCGAACCCAGATGAACGCGGCCCATTCTCGCGATGATCTCGATCGTGCGGTCCAGGCGTTTGCCCATGTGGGCACAGAACTCGGAATTCTCACGTGAGGGCGCTGGTCAAGACCGGACCGACACGCGGGCTCCAACTGTTAGATCGTCCTCGACCCGAACCAGGACCCGACGAGGTCCTGGTCAAGGTGACACAGGCTGCGATCTGTGGCACCGATCTCCACATCTACCAGTGGGACCAGTGGGCCCAGGACACGCTGAGACCACCGGTGATCCTGGGCCACGAGTTTGTCGGGACCGTGGAGTCTCTGGGTGAAGGCGTGGATGACATCGAGCTCGGTTCCCGGGTCGCTGGCGAGGGACACATCACATGCGGTCACTGTCGCAACTGTCGATCCGGCGACGGGCACCTCTGCCGGAACACGATAGGGATCGGCATTCAGACCGATGGTGGATTCGCTGATTTCGTGGTGATCCCGGCGTCGAACGCCTATCCGATTCCCGACACCGTGCCCGACGAGATCGCAGCCATCCTCGACCCTCTGGGCAACGCCGTGCACACAACCCTGTCCTTTGATCTGGTCGGCGAAGACGTTCTGATCACCGGCGCTGGCCCGATCGGTCAGATGGCAGCCGCCATCTGTCGGCATGTCGGTGCCCGACACGTCGTTGTCACCGACATCGATGCTCACCGGCTCGACACGGCGCTGCAGATGGGAGCATCCCGGGCTGTCGATGCCGGGACTGGATCACTTCGGACCGTCATGGCCGAACTGGGCATGAAAGAAGGTTTTGACGTGGCGTTCGAGATGTCGGGAAGCCCGCATGCGGTCCATGACATCCTGAACGTCGCCAATCACGGAGCCAAAGTGGGTCTTCTGGGGGTGTTCACCGCACCGGCCGAGATCGATCTCAACAAGGCGATCTTCAAGAGCCTCACGCTCAAGGGCATCTACGGTCGAGAGATGTTCGACACGTGGTACAAGGCGGTTGCGATGCTCGACTCGGGCCTCGACATCAGCCCCGTGATCAGCCACCGGATCGCCCTGGAGGACTACACCGAAGCGTTCGAACTGATGATCGCTGGTGAAGCCAACAAAGTCATTCTCGATATCGCCGGATAACACTCAGGGAAGATAGGGCAACGGATCGATCGGTTTGCCGTTGAGCCGCAACTCGTAGTGCAGATGGGGAGCGGTCGACCAGCCGGTACTGCCCACATACCCGACGACCTGGCCAAGAGTGACGACGTCACCAGTCTGAACGGCGACGCTCGACTGATGTGCATACAGGGTGCTGAACCCATCTCCATGGTCGATCACAACCGCATTGCCATACCCGCCACGCCAGCCTGCTGAAATGACCGTGCCACCTTTGGCGGCGTAGATCGGCTCTCCGGAACGACCTCCGATGTCGAGACCGGTGTGCATCCGTCGGGTACCGAAAATCGGATGCACCCGAGGACCGAACCCGCTGGAGAGTCGACCGATGAGCGGCCAGTCATATCCCTCGACCGACGGATCGCCCGGTGGAGGTGCGACCGCAGGTCCGGTGGTGGATGCAGGGGTGTTGGCGATGATGTACGCCGTCAGCTCATCGATGTCCCGTTGACGCTCGGCGACCTTGGCCTCCTGGGCAGCCACTCTCCTCTCGAATTCGGCTTTCAGTTCGCCCGACTCGCTCAGATCCCGTTCGAGCCCTTGAAGTTGACCGGCCAGCTGCTGTTCGAGCTTGATGGTTTCCTGGGCCGCCAATTGAACGGCAGCCTCGGCGAGCAACCCTTCTTCTTCAACCAGGCGAACTTGATCCAACAATTCGGCTGGTTCGGCGTTGGCTTCACGGATCAATGAGTCTTGGCGATAGGCATCGCTGAGGGACCCAGCCCCGAAGAAGGCTTGCTCCTTGCGATTGGAACGCACGAAACCTGCGACCGCGATGGTTGCGATCTCTTTCTTGAGCCGGGCGGTTTCTTCAATAGCGTCGAGCTGGATCTGGCGCGCCGCCTGCAACTCCGCTTCGACCGCCACGAGTTCGCGGTGCAACATGTCGACTGCGAGCTCTGTGGTTGCGATCTCGACGTTCAGATAGTCGAGGAGCTCTGCCAGCTCGTCGTTCTTGAGCTTGGCTGCCTCGAGCTCACGGAGCGCATTGGCACGGTCTGCCTTGACCTCTTCGCGCTCCTTGCGCGCTTCATCGACGGACTCCTGTGCCCCTGCGGTGGGAAGCATCACCGAACTGATCATCGTCAACGCCAAGAGAAGTGCGAGCACGCGCCAGCTGCGGGGTGATGATGCTCTGGTTTTCGGATCCTTCACCCTCGACCTCAACATGACGTTGGAAGCTTCACACGACCCCTCCAATGGTAACCCTTAGGTTGAGAGACCGCTCGCCTGCGCACCGTCGGTAGTCTCAGCTTGCTCTTAGTGACGGCACTTTCAGACTCGGCAATCGCCGCCTATCGTTTGGTTGCGCCGCTGAACGCTCCTGATCGACTTGACTGGTACGTGAGGCTCACCCAGGCGCGCGAAAGGAAGCCATGACAAAGTCGATCATCTCCGGTCTGGGTCTGCTCGCCGTCGTGATGGCAATTCTCCTCTGGCTCGTCGGTGTGTACGAGATGAGCCCAGCAGGGGCACTGGCGACTGGATTCATCGGTTTTGTGTTTGCGGTGTTCTTCGCCCGATTTGGCGGCTTCAAACCGTTCTTCCCGGGAGTCGAAGGCGCCAGTGACGGCGTCGCCACCGCCGAGGTCCGCGCCAGTGGATCCAGCTCGAGCCGGCGCTTGGTCGGGGTTGGCGCCGAAGCCGACTCCTCTGTGTCCTTGTTCGGCGAGCGCAGCCCCGAGTCGCCGCCGACGGTTCGGATGGAGGGGCCCGAGGTCGCTGAGCATGGCGAGGACTCCGACGAGTCCGAGGTCCCACGGGCACCACTGTTTGGCGAGGCGCTCAGCGAACAACTGGCCGGTGACCGTTCGGCGGGTGAAGAACTCGACCAGGCGCAGGGACCAGTCCACGAGTACGTGACCCAGGAGCCAACCGGGTTTGTGCAGGGCCTCCGAGACGCCGAACAGCCGCCCCCTGCTGAGGACGCCGACTCGGCCAAGACCAGCGGCATCGCGGTCGACGATGACCCCGAATGGGTCGGCACCGATGCCTTGGACAGCACCGGCCACAGCACTGTGGACAGCGCCACGGGTGACACTGCGCACGACGACGATCTGGTCGAAACCACACACGACGGAGCCGACGACGACGAAGACGACCTGGCCGACGCTGTGCTCACAGCCGATGATCAAGCCCCCGGCCGGACCGATGCAACACGTGAACCGATCGACGGCCCATCCGCCGACGCCGGCGAGGCAGCGACATCTGTGGCGGTCCCGGAGTCCACCGACACGCGTGACGACATCGGGGCGGAGCTCGAGGACGAGCTCGACGGCGACGTGGATCTCGAGGATCTGGATGCCGAAGAGCTGGCCGCATCTCTCGACGCGCTCGAGCCAACCGACCCGGCCGAGTCCGCCGTCGAGGTCGACTACGTCGCTGAACCGATGGTCACCGAAAGCACCGGGCTCGCCGTGGCCAGCGGAACCGAACTGCCCGTTGTCGTCGAGACCCCCGCCCCGCTCGAACTCCACAAGTACTCACCGGCCGAGATCATGTCGGTGGTGAAATCCCAGGAGGGCGTGCTTGTGGACACCCTCATCGAGGAGGGCGTTCTGAGCACCGCTGGACCGATCACCGACAAAGACATCCGCACAATGGTCTTCGTCGCGGTGAGCAGCAACGAACTGATCGAGGTTCTGACCGAGGCACAACGAGAAGCCGTGGCACTGAACGGCGGCGGAGACCACGCCCTCGGCACAGGCGACTGAGCCCTACTACATTCTGAAACCAGACCGAGGACCGCTCGGATGACAAGGAGTGAGTGTGGGAGTAGTTGTTGCCCTAGATGCAGGAACCACCGGTGTGAGAGCACTGGCGATCAACGAGAGATCTGAAGTACAGGGTCTCGCATATACCGAATTCACCCAACACTTCCCACAGCCAGGTTGGGTCGAACACGATGCCAACGAGATCTGGACCAGCATTCAGAGCGTCATCTCTGAGCTGATGGCCGGGCTTGATGAGCCCGTTGTCGCGATCGGAATCACCGATCAACGGGAGACAGTGGTGGCGTGGGATCGACGAACCGGCGAACCCTTGCATCGTGCCATCGTGTGGCAGGACCGACGCACCGCGGCTTATTGCGACGAGTTGACCGAGCAGGGCCACCTCCCGATGGTTCGGTCCACAACCGGTTTGGTTCTCGATCCGTACTTTTCCGGCACCAAGTTTCGGTGGATGCTGAACGAAGGTGGTGTTGAGGTCAACGATCATCTGGTCCTGGGCACCATCGACAGTTGGCTGATCTGGAAGCTGACCGATGGGGCGGTACATGCCACCGAGCCGTCCAACGCCAGCCGCACCCTGCTGCTCGACATCGGTACGTTGGCGTGGTCTGAGCAGATGTGCGACCTGCTGGGGGTGCCGATCTCGGCTCTGCCCGAGGTCCGCCCCACCAGCGGTCGATTCGGGCTCACCGCCGACACCACCGCACTCGGTGCGGGTATTCCGATCAGTGGCGTGGCCGGCGATCAGCAGTCTGCGTTGTTCGGACAGGCATGTTTCGAACCGGGTATGACCAAGAACACGTACGGGACCGGCAGTTTCCTGCTCATGAACGTCGGCCAGACGATGCCAGCGCCGGCCGAGGGCCTCCTTTCAACCGTCGCCTGGCAACTCGAGGACGGCGGGCCGGCCACCTATGCATACGAGGGCGCAGTGTTCGTGACGGGCTCGGCCATCCAGTGGCTGCGAGACGGCCTGCAGATAATCTCTGAGGCGGCCGAGGTAGGTCCGCTGGCAGCATCGGTGGAGAGCAGCGGCGACGTCTTCTTGGTTCCTGCGTTTACAGGGCTCGGCAGCCCGTACTGGGATCCCTATGCCCGCGGCACGATCGTAGGGATCACTCGAGGCACCGGACGGGCCGAGCTGGCCCGGGCCACGGTGGAAGCGATCGCGTTCAGCGTGCGAGACGTGGTCGATGCGATGACCGCGAACTCCGGCACTCCCCCGGCCGAGCTTCGGGTCGACGGCGGCGCGAGCGTCATGGACTTGCTTCTCCAGCTCCAAGCTGACCAGCTGAACGTGCCCGTCACCCGGCCCGCCAATATGGAATGCACCGCACTGGGTGCGGCGTACCTGGCCGGTCTGGCCGAGGGCTACTGGGGTAGTACCCAGGACGTCGTCGACAGCTGGGAGGTGGACGCCACGTTCACACCTTCGGCGGATCGATCCGGAGTCGAGGAGCTGTACGCCCGCTGGACACAGGCGGTGGAGCGATCCCGCGGCTGGGCCGGCTAAACACCATCCGGTGGACGTGGTGCCACCTTGGCCAGCCCCTCGACCACCTCAGCGTTGGGCAGGGCAGCCAGAAGGGTCGGAGGACCAACTATCTTGCGGTCTCTTCCGCCGCCACCCAACACGATCTGTTCCCGCGCCATCACCCGAGAATCGATCCACAACGGCAAGTCGGCGGGAAGCCCGGCGGCGGTCACACCGCCGATGACCATCCCGGTGAGTTCGGAGGTCTGATCACCGGAGGCAAACGACGCCTTGCGGGTGCCAAAACGTTTCCGAACCACGCCGTTCACATCGAGACGCGAGTCGGCCAACACCACACACGCGGCGAACACCTTGGGGTCTGACTTTCCGACCACAATGATGGTGTTGGCAGAGTCGGCCAGCTCATAGCCATAGGCCTGACAGAACTCTGCGGTGTCGGCCAGGTCGGGGTCGCATGCCACGATCTCGTACGGCACGCCAGTCGCGTTGAGATGTGCGACAACAAGATCGGTCATGGGTCCGGTGTAGCAGCTGGCAGACCCGGTGCGCCCTTGCCCGCCGCAACCCTTGACCGATCGGTCAAGAAACTGTTCTACTCTGGCGCGGTATGTCCCTGGCCCCCGATGAACGCAAGCTGACCTCACGCGGTCAGGAACGTCGGGACGAGCTGGTGAGGGTGGCCATCGAGAAATTCTCCCAGCAGGGTTATCACCCGACCTCGGTGGCCGAAATTGTCGACCACCTCGGTGTCGGCAAGGGGGTGTTCTATTGGTACTTCGCGTCCAAGGAAGACCTGCTTCAAGAGATTCTGAAGGACACCCTGTTGGACATTCGACGCCATCAGCAAGCTGCGATCCGCGACGAGCCGAATCCGCTGCATCGCCTCGAGCTGGGCATCCGCGCTTCATTGGAGTGGTTGGCGGACCATCCGGACGTGATGCGGCTGGTTGACTTTGCTCGGACCGAAGACACCTTTGCCGGCGAGTTGCGACGGGGCCGGGAGATCTCAGCCGCCGACACCCAACGCCACCTTCAGGAAGCGATGGATGAGGGATTGATCGAGCCAGGTGATGTGCGAGCGATGGCCATCGCCATACGGGGGATCACAGACGAAGTGAGTCGGGTGAGCGCCGACACCGGCGAGCCCGTACCGGCTGATTCGGTTGTGAGGATGGTCATACACGGCGTCCTCGGGACCTCCCGCTGACCCGCCCGACCTAGCGACCCAAGAAGATGTCTCGGGCGCTGATCGCTGCTCCGATGGCTCCCGCCTCAGACCCCAGCCGGGCCGGCACAATCGGAACCTCGGGGCGGAAGGCGGCTCCCATCACCGTGGAGTTCACCTGTTCCTGGACATCGGAGATGAAGTGTTTGTTGATGGCGGTCAACCCACCGCCCAACACGATGAGTTCGGGATCCAGAAGCGCCACGAGGCTGGCCAGACCTTCTGCGACCCACCACCCGAATCGGTCGAGCACCTCTGCCGCGTCCCGGTCGCCTTCGGCCATAGCCGCCGAAACGTGTTCACCTCGAATGTGTGCTGGCTGACCGCCGGCCAACTCAACGATCCGGGCAGCCTTGCCTTCCGCCACCACCTCGCGGGCGATATTGGCCAAACCTGCCCCCGATGCCACAGACTCCCAGCACCCTCTCTTGCCACAGGCACAGACATGACCCGATGAGTTGATCAGCATGTGACCTGGTTCGCCCGCGAATCCATTGGCTCCTCGATACATCCGGCCGCCGATGATGATGCCGCCGGCGATGCCGGTGCCCTGGTTGACCACGACTGCATGGGTCGTGCCTCGAGCGGCGCCCAGCCGATGTTCGGCCAACGCGGCACAGGTGGCGTCGTTCTCGGCGATGACCGGCAATCCGAACTCCATACGCAGCTCACCGGCCATGTCGAGCCCGAGCACACCGGGAACGTTCGGCCCGTAATGGAGAACACCCTGGTGATCCACCAGGCCCGGCACGCCGACTCCCACCCCGACCGGTCGGCCCGCTTCTTCAATCAACTCAGCGACGACGGCGTTGATGGCGCCGGGCAGGAGTTCGGGATCGGTCTTGGGAGTGGGAGCTTTTCGCCTCACCTCGATCTGACCGGTGGTCGGATCGGCGACCACACCCATGATCTTGGTCCCACCTACGTCGATACCGATGAATCGATTACGTGCTTCGATTGTCACGCTCCCAGTATGCAACCACCATCCACACTCATGCGATTGGGCCAGAGATTCCCCCCATTCGGCCTGTGACCAACGCAGCGACGTTTGTTAGAGGGTCTGCCCAGACTGAAGCGGGTTGGCTCAGTATCGTTTCGCAGATGGAGTTTCGCAGGATCAACCATTTGCCGCCGTATGTGCTGGGCGTCATCAATGAGCTGAAGATGAACGCACGCCGCGACGGCGTCGACGTGATCGATTTCGGTTTCGGGAATCCCGACCTTCCTTCACCCGACATCGCGGTGCAGAAGCTGATCGAAGCGACCAAGAAGGAACACAACCACCGCTACTCGGCCAGTCGTGGCATTCCCCGGTTGCGGATGGCTGCGGCTGACCTCTACCAGCGACGCTTCGGGGTTGACCTGGACCCCGACACCGAAGTGATCCAGGCCATCGGCGCCAAGGAGGGGTTCACCCATCTGATGTGGGTGCTCCTCCAACCCGGGGATTCCGCCCTGGTCCCTGCCCCCAGCTATCCGATCCACATCTGGGGACCGATCTTTGCGGGCGCCGCAATCCGCGAGGTACCGCTGGCCGAGGGCGATCAGTTCATCACCAACCTGGAACGAGCCTGGGAATACAGCTGGCCCAAACCGCGCACCCTGGTGATCAGTTTCCCTCACAACCCCACCACGGTCTGCGTGGACTTGGAGTTCTTCGAAAAGGTCGTGGCCTTCGCGAAACGCCGAGACCTCATCGTGGTCCACGACAATGCGTACGCCGACTTGGGATTCGACGGCTATGAACCCCCTTCGATCCTTCAGGTTCCCGGTGCCAAGGATTGTTGTGTCGAGCTGTACAGCATGACCAAGTCGTTCAGCATGGCCGGCTGGCGGGTGGCGTTCTTGATGGGCAACAGCGAGGTAGTGGCTGCCCTCGGCAAGCTGAAGAGCTACCTCGACTACGGCACCTTCCAGCCGATCCAGATCGCAGCCACGGTCACATTGAACGAGGCGCTCGAGCAGCCGGGTCAGGCTCGTGCAATCTATGAGAACCGCCGAAATGTCCTCTGCGATGGGCTCGACCGAATCGGTTGGCACATCGAACGGCCGAAGGGGACGATGTTCGCGTGGGCGCCGATACCCGAACCCTATGCCCAGATGGGTTCGGTCGAATTCGCCAGCTATCTGGTGCGTGAGGCGGGGGTTGCCACCTCACCCGGAGAGGGGTTTGGCCCCGGCGGAGAGGGGCACGTTCGATTCGCCCTCATCGAGAACGAACAACGCACCCATCAGGCGATGCGTAACCTCAAGAAGGCACTGCCTGAACTGGCCGGCAGCTAGTGGTCTGATCAGACGCTGCTGGCCCGTTCGAGACCGACGTTGGATGCCCAGCTCTGGGCCCGTTCCCGTTCGGTCACCACGATCAACTGAAAATGCTGGGTGAAGGCTTCGAGGCTGAACAGCAGGTCCTCCACCTCGTCATCGGTGAGTTGGCCGAACTGGCCATCGAGAACCACCGGCACGGACCCGTCGGCACTGGCGTTGATTCGTTCCAGCTGGGGCAAGAGATTGTCCAGCGCCTCGGAGGCCCCGGCTCGAGCCGGTTGCTCGGCACGGGAGATCTGCATTTCGAGCTGCTGGGCCTTCCTGGCCGTTTGTTCCGCTGCGGCTTCCATCTGATCGATGCGGCCCATCGCCCGGGCGTGGCGGCGGAGAGCGTCTTCAGCGCCATCGAGCTGGTCATCGATATCGTCAGGAGCAATGCCAGCGGCTTCTCGTGCGCTGGCCTCGGTGAGTTCAATCCACTCCTGGGCCCACTGGGGAAGGTCATCGGGTGCCATGTTCTCGGGAATGCCCGAACCGACCCCGATCAGTGCGTCGTACAACTTGCGCAGCCCTTCGATCCAGAGGGGGTTTTCCCGCTCGGTGATTTGCGCTTCGAGCGCCGGGCCCAGATCTTCGGGCAGAACTGCACCGAGATGCTCGACCGCCTTGTCGGCGATGGCGGCCTTGTCGAAGTTGAGCTCACGGGTGATCGGATCAAGCGACATCACGCCCTTGGCTTCTTCCAGATCTGCCTGAGCTCGGGCGACCGCGGCGGTGGCGGCGTGCAATGCCGCCTGCTTGTCCGGCGGAGCCTGCGGGTTGAGACGATGCATCGCGTAGGCAGTGAACGTCGGGAGACCAACCCGAGCGAGGATCTCGTTCATCTCTGCTTCTTCTTCTTCGGTGCGTTCCCTGGGCTTCTTCTTTCCCCGCTTTTCGATCGTGGGGTTGGCGAGCTCGTCGAGACGAGCTTCTTCCGCTGCCGAGAGAATCACCGGCTGGCATTCAGCTTCGGCGCTGATCACGGCGATCTCGGCTGCCTTTATTTCAGTTGTGGCCTCGGAGACCCGCTGATCCAGCTTGGTCAGGTGTTCCTCGTTGGCTTTGCGCTTGGCCACGTAGGCCCGCCACTCCTCGATCAGTTCTTTCATACCGGGCGCTGACTCGATGAGCGTGGGAGGTTGTTCTCTCACCGCTGAAAGGGCATGCGCCACCTTGGCCAGGTCGGCAACAACCCGTTGATCCATCAACGCTTCGGAATCTCCGGCCTTGTACGACCGCAGGTGCTGAAGGCGAGCGGCGGCGGCAGGGTCGAGGTCGGCACGAATCATCTCGACCGCAACCGCGTCGATGCTTGCCCGTCGCTGAAGTTGGTCGAGCTCAGCTTGGAGTGCATGAGCTGGTTCGTTTCCGGCTGCCGCTGCATCAGTGTCGAGCACAATGTCCTCGGTGGTCACCGGGCACTTGAGATCCCCTGGGGGAGAACCGGCGAGTTCGATGAGACCCTTCTCGGTCTCAACCAACCCGTGCACTCCGCTGCCATCGCCGTTCGCAAGTGCACGAGCCGCGTTGATTACTGGCTGACGGTCATCGACACCCTTACGCTGCATCACCGTGAGAAACGGGTGCAGGTTGAGGGAGCCGGACTGACCACCAAGGTCGAGGCGGAGCAAGCGCATGGTCACTCCATCGACCCGATGGCACCCTCGGTGTAGGAATTCCATAGAGGGATTTTCTCAACCCTTGTGAGGATGCTCTATTGCCCGATCTGTGCCCGTCGGGCAACCTCGCCGCTGAAACGCTCCAAGGCGTTGCTCATCAGGATGTCCTCGGCTCTCCGTCGGACGAATCCAGGGACCGGAACGAACAATGCGACTTCGAGCTGGTAGATCACATCCGTCTGATCTGGCTCATCGAGAGAAGGGGCGAAGCCGTAACTTCCGCTGAGCATTTGGACGATGTCGCCCCGAACGAGCGTCCAGGACAGCGAATGGGGCAGATGCTGGGTTGAGTACTCCAACTCGTAGGTGACAACACGTCCGTGCGCGGCGGCCACAAACCGCGCCTTTTTCACCAAACCGTCGCCACCGATGTCGGTCACCACGGCTTCCTGGACACCCTCGGCCCACCTCGGATAGCTCGGGATGTCGACCGCAACCCGGACACATTGCTCGATCGACGCATCGACGGTTCGTCGCACCAACCGTTGTTCAGAACCCTCCATGACTCACAACACTAATGCCTGGAGCTCACGGTCAAGATGCGCCGCCAACAGGTCGTACTCGAAGTGGGACACTGCCCGGCTGCGGGCGGCGGCACCCAGTCGGGCCCGCTGCTCCGGCGATTTCACTAGCGTGCTCAATGCCTGCGCAACAGCATCGACTGAACGCGGTTCATCGACGATCAGGCCGGTGACGTTGTGGACCACGGCTTCGTGGGCACCGCCGCTTCGACCTGCGACCTGCGGAATGCCCGACGCTGCAGCCTCCAGGAACACGATTCCGAAGCCTTCCTGCTCCAGCCCTCCCCAGCGTTCGTGACACAACATCGCCATCATGTCGGACGCTCCGTACAGCTTTGCCACGTCGTCGTCGGGGATTCGGCCCAGCAGCCGCACAGGCGCCCCGAGTTCACCCACCAGGTCCTCCAGCTCCTGGCGTTGGCGGCCGGTGCCCCCGATGCAGACCCGGAGATCGGGGAAATCGGGTGCGAGGACAGCCGCCGCTCGGATCAAGACGTCCATCCCCTTCCGTGGTACCAGCCGATTCACCGTGGAGATGACAATGTCATCCTCCCTCAAGCCAAAGTCGGTCCGGGCTGCACTCCGTTCGCTCGAATCAAAAGGTCTGAATCGTTCGGTGTCGACCCCGGGGGGGATCACGATTGACTTCAGCGACTGCCCGGCGCACCGCTCCGCCTCAGCAAGCGCGTACTCCCCAGCTGACACAGTGACCGATGCGCCGCGCAACACCGATCCCAAAAGATGCTTGGTTCCGGGCAACCGTCCGGGAATGGTCACCTCGGCCCCGTGAAGGATCACGCCATAGGGATGTCGCAAGAATGGCCCCACAACACCCAGCGGTACCGCCGGGTCCAACAACACCAGGTCGACATCGAGACGATCGGCGAGCGCATCGATCCGGCGAGGCAACCACGGGTACGGAATCAGCACGGGCTCGGGCGACCGCTCGATCCAGTACTGCTGGACGGAATCGAACGCCACGTCGCCGTCGTAGGGCGTGCAATAGACCGCCGTGCTTTCCGGAGGCAGTCGACGCCAGAGCTCCCACAGGTAGTTCTGGATTCCACCGATTTTCGGCGGATAGTCATTGGTGACCAAAAGGTGCTTCATGCCCGCTCCTCCAACCGATCCAGCGCCCACCGGGCATGCTCGCTGAGTTGAGGATCGGGATCCCGGGCATAACGCTCCAGAAGACCGATCGCTCCGGGGTCGCCCGGATCAGCGGTGTTGCCCATCACCACAAGCGCAGTTCGCCGAATCACGTTCGGGTTGCGGTCTGCGATATACCAGCGCCCCAAACGGTCGAGAAGCTCGGCGTCTGAGGCGTTCAAGAGCCATGTCAGATCCACTTCGGTCTCGGAGCCGGGTTCTGCTTCTGGGGCCGCAGTGAACTTGGCCGGCGGGCACACCTCCTGGCAATCATCGCAGCCATACAACCGGTCACCGAGCGCTGACCGAAGCTCGACCGGTATCGGCTCGGGCCCCTGGACCAACCACGCCAAACAGAGTCGAGCGTCCACGATGCCAGGTGCCACGATCGCCCCGGTCGGGCACCCATCGATACAACGGCGACATGGCCCACAGGCGTCCTGGACAGGAACCTCGTTTCGCACCAGCGGCGCATCGGTAACCACGCACCCGAGCACGACCCAGCTCCCCACACCGGGAATCAGGAGATTGGAGTTCTTCCCGTACCAACCCAGTCCGGCCCGCCACGCCACATTTCGGTCGACGATCGCATTGTCGTCGGCCTTGATCACCGCCCGATAGCCAGCCAGTTTCAACACCTCGCCCATTTCACCAAGTGCGTTACGCAGGTCGCTGTAGTGGTCAACCCATGAGTAGCGGGCCACCCGGCCGGCGATCGCCGACTCCGAATCAGGGGTGAGTCGGCGATAGTCCCATGCTCCGGCAACCACCGACCGAACACTGGGCAGACTCGATCGGGGATCCGTGCTTCGATCCGGGTTCCGGTATGTGAAGGCCATGGATGAGGCCAAACCACCAGCCTTTCGGGAGTGCAACATGGAACGAGCAGGCTCGAGTATCTCCTCGGTTGTGACACCAACGGCAACAAGCCCGGCCGATCGACCAGCGGTGAGCACGGCGTCGGTGAGGGCCTGATCAAACATCGCTCAGGTCCACGCGTGCGCCAACACCAGTTTCAATCCCTCAGATCGAAACAAATCTTGATCGCACCACGACGACCCGCGTTGACCGCATGATCGAGAGCCTCGTCATACCGGCTCAGCGGATAGGTCTCGCTGACCAGCCGTTCCAATTTGGCCGTGCCGACAAGATCGGAGGCCAGCTTGAAGGTGCGCACGGAGGAGCCGTCGGCCAGGGTTTCGGTGCCGTAGGTGTACGCCCCGACAAGCTCGGTTTCCCGATGCCAGAGGGCGGTGAGGTCGACCGATTCGGTGCCCGGCATACCGATCAGCACGACCCGGCCCCGAGGTCTGGTGATCCCGATCGCCTGATTGATGGTGCCGGCCGAACCGATGGCATCGATCGTGACGTCGGCGCCACCACTCAGGTCGTCACCGATGGCAAAGCTGCTGGTGGCCCGCCGCACCGCACGAGTGAGTTCACCAGGGTCGACCACCGTCGTAGCCCCCAGCGAACTGGCCATGTCCTTCTGTTCTGGGTATTTGGCGCCCACGATGATGTCGCCTGCTTCGGTGTACTTGCGCAGAGCAGCAACGGTGACCAAACCCATGGTGCCGGCCCCGATCACAGCGACCGTGGCTCCCGGGTCCACCTGTGCTCGGAGCGCACCGTGCACACCAACGGCCGTTGGCTCGATCATCACCGCCGCTTCGTCACTGAGACGCTTCGGGACCTTGCGAATCTGACTCTTGTGAGCCACGAACTCGGTGGACCAGCCACCGCCGGTCGATGCGCAATATCCGATCTGAATGCCCGGTTTGAGGTGGCCACAAACGATGTGACGGTAGTCGTCGCCGTCCCCGGGTGCGGCGCCTTGGAACGGGGGCTCGAATCCTCGGGCTTCGTGACCCAGTACCGGTTCGATCACCACCCGGTTGCCCTTCTCGTCCAGCCCGATCACTTCGTGGCCGAGCACGAACGGGAACGAGACCCACGGACCGAAGTACCTCGCAGATCGGCCCTCGACCGTAGCCAAGTCGCTGCCACAGATGCCGGTGAGCAGCGTCTGGATCCGTTGCCAACCCGGTCCGGGAACCTCTGGCGGCCTGGTTTCCACCAGTTTGAGTGGGGAACGTTTGGCCGCGCTGCCCGGACGAATCCGCGACGCAACCGCTGCAGCCACGTACCGGACTTCGTTCCGCTGAAACTCCAACGCCTTCACGGCTGCGACTGTATCGGCTACCCGTGAGCCCGGTGTTGCCCAACGCCTGCGGGACCGGGCCATATTCAGTTGTCAAGCTACTGTGCAGTCGAGGATCCATTGCTCGGGCGGTGCCGAGTTGGCATCTTCGTTTGCGATGTGAGCCCTGTTGTCCCGGGGCTCGCCCCTTGCGGGAACCGGTCGGGAGTGAAGGTCGATGTCCCAAATCACCGGGACACCGTTGGCGGTCAAGTTCGGCCGGCACGATGGGGCGCGGGTCCAAGACCCAGGCATAGGCTGACAGCTTGGCCTCGATGATTTCAGTGCAGGGCGTATCGGTCCACTTCGGAGCGGTGAAGGCGGTCGACAATGTCAGCCTCGAAATCCCTCGGAACGAAGTGCGCGGGCTGCTGGGGCCCAATGGTGCCGGCAAAACCACGCTGGTGCGGGTGATCGCCACTCTGTTGCAGCCGACTCAAGGAACTGCGCTCATCGGCGGCTACGACATCGCCAAGGATGCCAATGCCGTCCGCTCCATGATCGGTCTGGCCGGACAGTATGCGGCCGTTGATGACCTTTTGACCGGACGGGAGAATCTGGAGATCGTCGGCGCTCTCTACCAACTTCCAAAGTCCGAAGCGAAAAAGCGCGCCGACGAGGCTCTGGAGCGGCTGTCACTCACCGATGCCGCTGATCGGTTGGTGCGCACCTATTCGGGGGGTATGCGCCGCCGTCTGGATCTCGGCGCCAGCCTGGTCGGGCGACCTCAGGTTCTGATCCTCGACGAACCCACCACCGGCTTGGACCCGCGGACCCGGCTCGAATTGTGGGCGTTCCTTCGCGACCTGGTGAGCGAAGGTGCGACCATCCTGCTCACCACCCAGTACCTGGAAGAAGCCGACGAGCTGGCCGACCAGATCACGGTGATCGATGCCGGGCACATCATCGCCGACGGCACCGCTGATGAACTGAAAGCACGAGTGGGTGGTGACCTGGTGACGGTCACGCCCAAACGACGGGCCGACGTGACCAAAGTAAGCGAGATCCTCGCTGCCGTTGGCCACGGGGCGGTCCGTGTGAACGAATCGGAACTGCACGTATCGGTTCCCGTCGAGGAGCGAGTTGATGCTCTCGTGAAGGCCGCCCAGGCTCTCGACCAGGCGGGTATCGAACTCAGCGATCTCGGCGTTCAGCGACCGTCGCTCGACGATGTCTTCCTGGCCATCACCGGGCACGTGGGCACCGTTGAAGAAGAACCAAACGTCGGTAAGAAGAAACGGAAGCTGCGCCGATGACCGCCATCGCCAAACCGCCGGTGCGCTCCTTCTCAGGACTTCTGAACGACGTCGTGGCGATGACACGTCGCAACCTCCTGAGGCTGTTCCGTACCCCGCAGGTCATCGTGTTCGCCACGATCCAGCCGGTCATCTTCGTCTTGCTGTTCAACTTCGTGTTTGGCGGGTCGATCGATTTCGCCGAAGGGGTCAGCTATATCGACTTTCTCGTTCCCGGGATCCTGGTGCAGACCTCGTTGTTCGCGGCTGGCAATACGGCGATCGGCCTCACCGACGACCTTCAGAAGGGAGCCATCGATAGATTCCGATCGCTGCCGATGCATCACAGCGCAGTGTTGATCGGGCGAACCAACGCCGACGTCCTCCGCGCCGCCCTGACCATGACCATCATCACGGTGGTCGGCTTCTTGGTCGGCTTTCGCACGAACCACTTCGGTGGGCTCGTCCTCGGCATTCTGCTGGCGATCCTCCTCGCCTATGCGTTCAACTGGGTGTTCGCAACCTTCGCGCTGTACGTCAAAGACCCCGAGGCGGCGCAGGCCGGCGCTTTCTTGCCAGTCTTTCCGTTGGTGTTCGCAGCGTCCACCTTCGCACCGGTCGAAAACATGCCGAGCTGGCTCCAGCCATTTGCCAACCATCAACCGGTGACCGTCACGGTGAACGCCATACGGTTGCTCACCCAGGGGGCCTCCCCAGGCTGGGATGGAGTGCTCTCGGTCACGTACTCAGTGGCGATTCTCGCGGTGTTCATACCGCTGGCAAGCTGGAAGTTCCGCAAGGGATAACGACAGACCTATGACCGATGGACTACGCATCGTTGGACTTCACAAACGCTTCGGCGATCTTGTTGCACTCGATGGGGTCTCGCTCGATGTCCCCCGTGGTGCGTTGATCGGATTTCTCGGCCCCAACGGCGCCGGCAAGACCACCACCATGCGCGCGGTCATGGGAATGGTCCGGCCCGATGCCGGAACGATCACATGGGACGGTGACGAGATCGGTCAGGCGGTACGCCGCCGAATCGGGTACATGCCCCAAGAACGGGGTCTCTACGCCCGAATGAAGGCCAAGGAGCAGATTGTCTACTTCGGCCAGCTCGCGGGCCTCGACAAGCAAGAGGCACGCCGTCGAGCCGACCGTTGGCTCGAGCGGCTCGATCTCGGCGACCGAGCCGATTCTTTGCTGCAGGAGCTCTCGGGCGGTAATCAGCAGCGGGTTCAGCTGGCGGTCGCCCTGGTGCATGAACCCGATCTGCTGATCCTCGATGAACCCTTCGCCGGGCTCGATCCCGTTGCGGCCGAGACGATGCGAGCCGTGATCGCCGAACGAACCGAACTCGGGGCTTCGGTGCTGTTCTCCTCCCACCAGCTCGACCTGGTGTCGAACCTGACCTCTGAGGCGGTCATCGTTGCCGGAGGGGTCGTGGTTGCGTCAGGATCGATCGATGACCTGAGATCCAGTTCTCCTGTTCGCCGCCTTCGAATCAGGTGGAAAGAATCGATCGGGGCGTGGACGCCCCTCGAAGGGTCATTGCTGGCATTCGACGGCCGGACCGCCACGGTGGAGCTGCCAGCAACCTCGGACTCGGCCGCCAGCATCGCCCATGCGTTGAACGCGGGACCGATCGATGATCTGTCGATGGAACCTCCCGAACTCAGCGAACTGTTCGGTGAGTTGGTCGGGGCCGGTGACGTTCAATGATGTGGATCATCGCACAACGCGAGATCGTCACTCGGGTACGTTCGAAGGCGTTCATCATTCTCACTGCGCTGTTGTTCGTAGGTGTCATTGCCGTGGCTGTGTTGGCGAACGTACTGGGCGGTGACGACGACAAACGAGAGATCACGCTCGGTATCGCCGGTGATGGGACCGCGTCCGCAGAGGTGCTGGCCGGCGGAAGTCCTGTGCTCGAGGTGAAGATCGTCGAGGGAGCGACGGTCGTTGAGGTGGACGACGAAACCGTCGACGTATTGTTCGACGGGGCGTCGCTCACCTGGAAAGAGTTTCCCGATCCACAGATCGACAGCTACGTGAGAGACACGCTGTCGGCCGCACAGTTCGCCGAACGGGCCGAAGATCTCGGACTCGGTGACAGTGACGTCCGGACCCTGTTCGAGCCGGTCAACATCGACGAGGTTCGCCTCGGCGGCGACGACTCACAATTCGGGTTGCGGTTCGCAGCCGCGGGCGCGTCCGGCATCGCAACGTTCATGTTGCTCCAAATCTGGGGCGCATTCCTGATGATGGGCGTGATCGAGGAGAAGTCATCAAAAGTGGTGGAGATCCTGCTCTCACATGTCCGGCCCAGGACTCTTCTTGCCGGCAAGGTGCTGGGCCTCGGCCTCCTTGCGCTCGGCCAAATGGTGATTCTCGTAGGCGGCTTGGTGGTGGGGCTTCTGCTCGTTCAAGACATCGACGTTCCGAGCGGCGTGTGGACCACCGCTCCGCTCAGCCTCGTCACCTTCATCCTGGGTTTTGCGTTCTACTCGTCCATGTTTGCCGCAGTTGGCTCCACGGTGTCACGTCAAGAGGACGCGACGTCGGCGCAGATCCCGGCGATCCTCCCACTGATCGCTGGCTACATGATCGCAGCGTTCAGTATCGAGAATCCTGACAACGTGGCGGTTGTTGTCGGTTCCTTCGTGCCGTTCACTTCGCCGGTGCTGCTGCCGTTCCGCAATGCGTTCGCTGACCTCCCGCTGTGGGAGGTCATCCTCTCGCTCACGATCCTCGCGGTCTCGTCAGTGCTCATGATCCGGCTGGCAGGTTGGATCTACCGATACTCGCTCCTTCGGTCGGGGGCGAGAACCACCTACGCCGACATGTGGCGAAACCGAAACGCTGACGTGCTCTAGAGACCTGCGTTCGGGCCGCTCAGAAGAAGGCGGCGGCTTCGGACCGATTGGCGGCGATCAAGAACCCGGCTGCGAAGACCGCAGCCAGAATCCCGAAGAAGACCGCCAGCTTGATCACCTTCTTGAAAAAGAACAACGCCGCCAATCCCACGAGCGCGATCGTGGTGAGGCTGTACTGAGCGAGATTTTCTTTGATCCAGTCGACCACTCAGGCGATAGTAGGAAACGATGGCCGCCAAGTGGTGGCGCACCCCGGTCTTGGAGTACAAACGACACTCGTGACTTCACGACCATTCCGTGTACTCGGCATTCAACAGATCGCGATCGGCGGACTCGACAAGACGGTGCTCAGCGAACTCTGGACAGGGCTGTTCGGCATCGACAAGGTCAAGGACTATCAGAGCGAGGCGGAAAACGTCGACGAAGACGTCCTCTCGCTCGGGTCGGGGGCACATGCGGTCGAGGTCGACCTCATGCAACCCATCGATGCCGAACGTTCGCCCAGGGTGCACGTGCCGCCGCTCAATCACATCGGCCTGTGGATCGATGACCTGCCTGCCGCAGTCGAGTGGTTGACAGAACAGGGCATGCGGTTCACACCCGGCGGCATCCGCAAGGGCGCCAGCGGCTTCGATGTGTGTTTCATCCATCCCAAGGGCAACGAAACGGCGCCCAGGAGTGGTGAAGGGGTGCTGATCGAACTCGTACAGGCCCCCTCCGAGGTCATCACGGCGCTGGGTTGAGGAACGGGCGACGGCTGGGGAGGTAGCTTATGAATGTGAGTGGAATCACTCAGAGGCGCTACATTCGAATTTGAAGAACCATCAAGAGCGCAGCCAGCACAACGGGGTGCTTCATGCCGTCACCGGCCGCCTGAATCTGCGCACCACCGAGCGAGGAGCCGCACGTGTCCGAGTCCGTGACCATCACCGACAATCGCACTGGAGAATCAGTCGAGATTCCCATCAAGAACGGGGGTATCGACGGCA
>JBLYYW010000005.1:0-6225 GCA_048550155.1 Acidimicrobiales bacterium
AAGGAACCCCTTCGTCAATGATGGGAGGGTGTCGGCCAGTTGGGCTCGGCGTTGGACCCTTCGGGCCTCAGCGGTGGAGTGTCGGCCCACAGTGGAGAACACATCCTCAGCCGATAGGCCACCCAACTCGGACAGTCGGTTTGCTGCGGTGGTGCCGATGCCTTCGAGCCGGCGGATCACCCGCTCGTTCACACGAACCAGATCGATCACTTCAGACTCGGACAACCCGGCAACCGGGGTCTGATCCAGGCGGTTTGCGTGCTCCCGCAGGCACACCGAAACCGACACCTCGGTACCAGTGGCGGGAGCGGTGAACTTCATGCTTCTATCATGACGAAGGGGTGTGACAGCGTTCGGATGCAACGTTGGGGACAGTCCCTAGCGTTGCGGGCGACCAGATCGCCGAGCCGAACACGAGGGAGATTGTGATGGCCAGGATGGAGCCACTACCGATGGACGCCAGCGGTGATGAGGAACTGGAAGGTGTGTTCCAACACTTCATGAGCACGCTGGGAATGGTGCCCGCCAGCTTGCTGACGATGCAGCGAGTGCCCGCCATTGCCAAGGCCACGGTGCAATTCAACCGGGCCGTGTTCGCGCCCGACAGCAAGGTTGATCTCGGGTTCAAGCGGTTGGTCGGACACATGGCCAGCGCCGCAGCCGGCTGTCAATACTGCAAAGCCCACACGACCCTGAGCGCGGGCCGCCATGGCGTCGACGACGAAAAGATGGCGGCGATCTATGAGTATCGAACCAGCCCTCTGTTCAGCGACAAGGAACGGGTGGCGCTGGACTATGCACTTGCCGCAGGTTCGGTTCCCAACGGGGTGACCGATGAGATGTACCAGCAGCTGGCCGAGCACTGGACCGAGGAAGAGATCGTGGAGATCCTTGGCGTCGTCTGCATGTTTGGGGTGTTCAACCGCTGGAACGATTCAATGGCGACAACTCTCGAAGAGGACGCCATTGCGGTCACCGCGCCGTTGTTGGGCGACAAGGGATGGGAAATCGGCAAACACACCTGACCTGTCAACCACACCTCACTGTCCGAGGTGATGCAGGATCCGTTCGTACAGCGCGGCGGTGCGCTCGACCGACTCGATGGAGACGCGCTCGTCGTGCCCGTGGAAGCGGGACAGCAGGTCCGAGAAGCTGGTCTGATCGTCGTACAGCCCGACGCCGTAGACCGCAGTGCCCCGTTTGCGCCAGAAGCGTCCGTCGGTTGCGACTGGCATGAGGGCGGGGATCAGGTTGCGGTGGCCTTCGAGGTCGTACACGCTCTCGGCGATTGCTTCCCACATTCTTGTGTCTGTTGTGCTGATCGACGCCGGGTTGTTGGCTCGCGACTCGATTTCGACAGCATGGCCGGCCGGTCCCATCGTCTGGCGGAGATAGTCGTCCACCGACTCACGGGTCTCTCCCGGCAGGGCGCGAATGTCGAGTTCTGCTTTGGCTCGGTCGGCGATGATGTTGGCCTTGCTTCCACCTCGTGCCTGGTTGGCGGCGATCGTGAGATGGGTTGAGGCATGCACGTAGCTGGCGAATACAGGGTCGGTCTCTGCGATCGTTTCAATTGCAGCTTCGAGGCCTTCGGGGTCTTTGAGGGCATCGGTGAGCTGAGGCGAGAGTCCGATGCCGTCGACGAAGGCGATCCAGTGGGGTCCGATCTCACCTGGTGGCGGGACCGCCAGCAGGTTGTGGAGGGCGTGAACCAACTTCTCGAGTGCGTTGTCAGTTCCGTAGGGCGATGAACCGTGGGCGGGAACCCCGGTGGTCTTGAGGCGGGCGAAGAAGCTTCCCTTCTCACCGATCGAGACCGGGATTGCCTGGCTCTTGCCGACGCGGGGGTACGCAACCTCGGTGAGCATGAAGTCAGCGCCGACAAGATCCCAGTGGTCCCGGGTGAGTCGGTACGACCCTTTCATCCCGCCGGCTTCTTCGTCTGCTACTGCCGCGAACACCAGGTCGCCCCGCGGTTGCAGTTCGCCCCGGATGTAGGGCCGGACGGCGTGAGCACTTGCCGCAACGATGTTGAGCATGTCAACCGCGCCCCGCCCGTAGATAAACCCGTCGACGATGTCGGCCCCGAACGGGTCCTGGGTCCACCGGTCTGGCTCGGCGGGGACCACGTCGAGGTGGGGGACCATCGCCAACGACGGAGCGTCGGGGTCGGAACCGACAATCCGAAACACCAGTGACTGACGTCCCGGGGCCGGTTCGAAGACCTGGCCTTCAACCCCGAAGAAGTCTTGCAGCGTGGCGACCGACCGATGCTCCTGGCCACTCTCGGGGAGACCGGTGTTGACGCACTCGTTCCTGATCATCGTGCGAAGCAGCTCGACCACTTCAGAACCCATCGATCAGCTCCCTGCGACCGCAGCGTGCAATCGAGCGATGGCATCTTCGATCAGTTCGGTGGGAGCCGCAATCGTCATCCGAGCGAACCCGGCGCCTTCTCTGCCGAACCAATGGCCCGGGCTCAATCCAAGCCGGGCTGAGCCCGCCAGCCAGTCGACCAGCTCCGGGACGTCCATGCCAAGCGCGGTGAAGTCAAGCCACGCGAGATAGGTGCCTTCGAGATCCATCAGCTGAATCTGATCGGGCAGGCGCTCGCGGAGCAGCGACGCATTGGTCTGCACGAGGTCGAGCAGTTCATCGACCCACGCCGTTCCGGTGGTGTAGGCGGCTTCGAACGCGGCCAGGCCGAACACGTTGTTGCGGGTGAGGTGGAGTCGTGAACTCTTGGCCTCGAAACGGTTGACGACATCGTCGGAGTCGGTGATCACGAGCGTGTCGCAGACCCCGGCCAAACCGAATGTCTTGATCGGACCGTGCAGGGCAGCCCATCGAGCGCCCGAACCGGCTGCGACCGTGGCGAAGGGCGTGAACGAGTGCGGGCTCAACGTGAGGTCGGCGTGGATCTCGTCGGCGATGACGAACACGTTGTGCCGAGCACAGATGTCGGCCACGGATGACAGTTCGGTCGGGGTCCACACCCTCCCGACCGGGTTGTGGGGATTGCACAGGATCATCGCCGTGGTCGAAGGATCCGAGGCCTTGGACTCCAGGTCGCCCAGGTTCATTCGATACCCGGCATCGGTGAGCTGAAGTGCATTGCGTACCACGGCTCGCTCTGCCGAGGTGACCAGCGGTTTGAAGTCGGTGAACACCGGCGGTTGGAGGATCACTCCATCACCCTGTTCGGTGAACTGTTCGATCAGCACTCCGATCGAGGTGCCGACACTCGGGCTCACCAGCGTCTCCAGATCGGACTGATCCCAGCTGTGGCGCCGGCTCATCCAGTCCCAGAAACTGTCGGCCAGGGCGGTTGGCCGCGTTTCATATCCCAGCCAACCGATACGAGCTCGAGTCTCCAGCGCAGCGGTGACACTGGCTGCAACGTCGAGGTAGGGCTCGGCGATCCACAACGGCAGCAGCCCCTCGCCGCCACCGAAGTGACGATCGAGACTGGGCGGGTCGATCGCCTGTGCGGTGGCCGTGAGCAGCTGATCCAGGGGGCGTCTGGTCATGAGGCTTGGTCTGCCGGTGACATGGGGAAACCGTAGTTTGAACGGGACCATCGGACCTAGCGGACCTCCCCGTTCGGGTCGAGGCTCGATTGCATGGCAACCACCAAACGGGCCAAGATCGCCAGTACGGACAAGACGACCAACCTCGACGTTCCCGTGACCGGTGAGCTGTCGCTCGACGAGATGGAAACTGTGCTCCTCGATGCCGCCACAGAACTGGGCATGCATTTCTCCCGGGTTACGGTGCTGGGAACCAAGCAGTACCCGGGAAACCGTCACTGGCATTTGAAGCAGGACCCGCGCGCGGTGGGTTGTCTCGACGTCACCTACTGGCCAGCCGGTCCCTTGATGTGGATCTCGATGCGCAACTACGAACCGGAGTGGGTGCACGACGTCGGCCATCGTCTCGGTGCTGAACTGGAACGCAGACTGACCTGACTCCGGCTTCTGGCACGCGTTGGTCCTGTCGTACTGTGGGCGTCATGTCGGGTCGGCCTGGGTATGAGGAACTTGTTGCCAAACGGGGTCGTCAGGTGGCCGATGAGATCATCGCCGGGGCAGAGCTGTACAGCGACAACGCTCATCAGGACTGGGACACCGCCTTGGCGTGGGCGATCGAGCAGTACGACCGGCCCGATGACCCCAAGCTGGTGGCGCAACAGAATGAGAACGCCCGGCTGTACAACGACCTGATGGAACGGCGGGGCGACGAGGGCCGCCGCATCCTCTACCTCGCCACCGATTTGGGCGGTGATGCGTTCGATCACCCGGCGCGCCTGATCCAGGCTGAACAGATCTATGACGCCGAAGGATGGCGGCTCGGCCCCGATGCTTCGATGAGTGAGGAACTCGCCTGGGCCAGAGCCCAGGCTCAAGCAGTGCTGAAACCACAGGATCGGTATTTCGATGACTGGTCGGTAGGGGAGGTGTTCGAAACCGAGGCGCACGAGATGACAGCCGAGCGGATGATTGCGTTCGCCGAAGAGTTCGATCCCCAGCCCTTCCACGTCGATGCCGAGGTTGCGGCTGAGAGTATCTACGGCGGTCTGATCGCCAGCGGCTGGCACACCGGATCGGTGCTGATGCGGCTCGCCACCACATTGCTCGGTCCCTCCAGCATGGGTTCCCCTGGAGTCGACAATCTGCGATGGCTGGCGCCGGTCCGAGCGGGAGACCAGCTGCGGCTACGGCTCACCGTTCTCGAAACCCGACCCTCGGAGTCCAAACCGGACCGGGGCATCATCAGGCTCAGGCATGAGCTCCTGAACCAACGGGACGAAGTGGTGATGTCACTGGAGCCGACGTTGTTCATGAAGCGGAGAACAACGAGGTCTTCGTGATGGGCATCAGCTTGACGGGGCGACCGTGGTGACCAGGCCGGTGTCAACGTCGTACACATGACCTGAGATCGTCGCCTTTTCGGGAAGCATCGACGAGTTCGCCAGGACTCTCATGTCATGTGTGATCGATTCGACCGGGTTGGTGACGGCCGAATCGGCCAACGCTTGATCGTCGGCTCCTGTGCGGTCGCGGATTGTGGCTCGAAATGCTGGGTCGGCCAAGAAGCCGCTTCCACATGCGGTGTGGTGGATGATTGCTACCTCGAACGGTTCTGCTGCGTCGCCGAACATCATTTCGGTGACGGCACCGACGAATGCGATCTCTTGGAGGACGTCGTGGGTCACCCGGCCACCGGCGTTGCGCAGCACGAGGGCATCGCCGAGCTCCACCCCGAGGATGTGAGCTGGATCCACCCGTCCGTCCATACAGGCAACGACCACCAGCTGTTGTGTGGGAATCGGGGTCAGACCCTCGTGGGCGCCGGTGGTGGCGAAGGCCTGGTTGCGATCGAGGAGCGTGTTGAAGTTGGACATGGTTACTTCTCTCTGTTGACGGTCGTTCCGAGGAGTTCGAATCGAGCTTTAAAAAGTAAAGTAGTAGAGGAGCTTTAGTTTTTCAAGTAGAATCGCCGAGAAGGAGGTCACATGAGTGAGCGCCGCCACTACCGACTGTTGTGTCCCATCGCCCGTGCCCTGGATGTGGTCGGGGATCGCTGGACGTTGCTGATCCTGCGAGACCTTCATGCTGGCCCCGCCCGGTTCCAAGAACTGCAGGAGGGTCTCGGGATTGCCACCAACCTTCTCTCCACCCGTTTGAAGGGACTGGCTGTCGCAGGTTTGATCGAACGCTCGGATCAAACCCGCTCTGCGAGCTATCAGCTGACCGAGGCCGGCCGGGGAACCGACCGAATTCTGTGGGAGTTGGTTCGCTTCGGCGCCGGAATTGAGCGCGACGCCGATCCCCGTGAGCCGGGCAACCTTCGCACCGTTGCTCTGCCTCTTCGCATATTGCTCCAGTCGGTCCCGGACCGGCCCAACCTTTGCGCACGGCTGGTCATCGACGATGCGGAGTTCACCATCATCTCCACCCCAGACTCGGTGGAGGTCCAGTGGGGACGGACAACTGAGATCGTCGACGTAGTAGCGCGAACCAGCTACCACACATTTCTTGATGTCGGGGAGGGGCTGATGGGAATCGACGAGTTCGCCGCCAACCACCTCGAGTTTGTGGCAGGCGAGGAGAACAAGTCTGTGTTCCTCGCCCTCTTGGGTGCGGCGATGATGACCGCGGGTTGAACCCGTCCCGGGGGCGCATCAGCGACAAACCGGCGGTGTTCCGCGTGCAAGCGGGGGAT
>JBLYYW010000006.1:0-5290 GCA_048550155.1 Acidimicrobiales bacterium
AGTCGGGTGACGTGATGTTGAAGAACCTTGCCGACGTCACGTTCCAGCAAGTGGTCGCTGGCCTCACGCTTGCCGTGTCCAAGGTGGACGTCGAGGACCCCGAGCCAAGTGCGCTCCAGATCGCAGCGTCGGGAACCATCGACGAGGTCAACGAGCTGTTCCTGGAACGGGGTTGGAGCGATGGGCTGCCGTTCGTCCCGCCCACCAGAGACCGGGTCGAGCGATTTCTCGCGCCCCTTGGCCACGATCCCTGGAAAGTGCTCGGCGTGGCCAAATCGTCGGGCCGCGACGTGACGGTCTGGTCGATCGCGGTCAACGCCGTCATGGCCGGCTGTGCTCCAGAGCATCTTCCGGTCCTCCTGGCCGTCGCCGAGATCCTTGTCGACCCTCACTATGGGGCAGAGCATTCCGGCAACACCACGGGCGCCGACGCATTGATGATTCTCGACGGACCCGCCGCCGCCGAGATGGGCTTCAACAGTGGCCCCGGGGCGCTCCGAGATGGTGTGCGAGCGAACACGTCGGTCGGAAGATGGTTGCGTTTGTTCCTGCGCAACGTGTTCGGCTTCACCGCCGACGAACACGACAAGGCAACGTTCGGCAACACCTTTCGAGTCGTCCTCGCCGAAGACCATGAAGTTCTCGCCGATATCGGCTGGCAAACAGTTGGCGAAGACTTCGGATTCGCATTCGCCGACGACGTGGTCACCATGGCCCGGTACAACTCTGGAACGATCATCGGGAGCGTCTATGGCTCGACGCCAGAGGAGATCCTTCCGTACTTGGCTGATGGGCTCACTCGTGTCAGCGCATGGGATCTCACCCATGTGTACGGATTGGGAACCGCCCAGTTCCGGCCGCTGCTGATCCTGTCACCGATACTCGCCCGCATGTTCGCTCGTCACGGGTATTCCAAGAACGATGTGAAGGCGTCGCTGTTCGCCCACGCCCGCATCCCGGCGTCGAAGTTCGAAAGGTATATCGGTGAATGGAGCAACCTGACCGCTGGTCGTCGGACGCTTCTTGAACTTGCGGCCGCAGGCCATGTTCCGCCCGTCTTCGCCGAATCGGACGACCCGGACCGTCCGGTGCCCATCGTCACCGAGGCATCCAAGTTCGTGATCGCTGTTGCAGGCGATCCAAACCGAACCAATGCGTATGCACTGAGCAACGATGGCCCTCACGGTGACTACACCGCCAGACAAATCGACCGCAGCCCGTCGACCGATCTGGTCTGTGCGCTTCCCCGCTAGGGGTTCGAACCGACCTTGAGGTTTCTTTCCCGAAGCTTCCGGTTCGTTTGGTTTTGAATGATCATTGCGAGCGCCACGAGCACCAGGCTCATGGCTCCCACCTGTTGCCAACTGAGCGATTCGTCGAGGAACTGCCATGCGATGACCGACGCCACGACCGGGATGAGCAAGGTCATCACCGATCCGATCCACAGAGGGATTCGGACCAACGACCAGTTCATCAACGTGTGTCCCACCAGGCCAGCTGCAAAAACCATGAATATCAACCACTTCCAACTCTCTGCGGTTGGCCACGAAAGGTCCTGGCTGAATGCGAAGGCCAGTGGGATGTTCACCAACGCGGTCCAAAGGGACGTTCCGGCCGTGAACTGGGCGGGACTGATCTTGCCCTTCGATTGCTTCGATGCGATGAAATAGGTACCCCAGGCCATGGTTGCGCCCAACGACAGCAGGTCGCCTCGAAGACTCCACTGCGGGGTTCCATTCGACGCCATCACAACGAGGCCGACGCCGGCGATTGCAACGCCCGCCCACGCAACATCCCGCCTGGCGATCCGTTCGCCGAAGATCTTGGCGGCGACGATCCCCACGAAGATCGGCTGAAGCGAACCGATCAGGGTGGCATTGACCACGTTGGTCAGTTTCACCGCCGAGAAAAACAGTGCGACATCCACCCCCAGTGCGAGGCCGCCGAACGCCGAGTGACGCATGACGCCCAGGTTGAACGGAATCTTCCGGATGCGCAGCCACCCGATCATCAACAATGAGAACAACCCGAACCGGTAGACCGCGATTGCGATCCCGCCCATATCGATGGACTTCGCAACCACAGACCCCGTCCCCCACGCGAGCACCGCGATTCCCGCTCCCGCGAGACCGGCGGCCATGTCCCGATCGACAGCTTCAATTACCGGAGGAGAAGCCACGTCGGTCACCGCCGCACGGTACCGCTGATGTCGGTTCGGCAATACCCCGGGCGACCGATGGACTAGCCAAAGAGCCCGAGCTGTTGATCGGCCCGAGTTGGTTCGGGCAGCGGATCGAGGTCGGGCACCAGCGTGGCGACGTCGGCGTGGAACCGGCGCGCAAGCTCTGGCGTGTCATGGTTATCGGGGGTGTGGATGAACACGTGCGGAGTCACACCTCTGCGGCACCAGTCGGCGATCTTGGCGACCCACTGGCCCCAGCCATCGACGGTGGCACGGGGATCGCTGGCCCCGATCAGTCGAATCAGCGGCTGAGACGCGGTTGCGACCGGGCGGACCGGAAGTCGGGGCTTTCGTTCCCATGCTTCATGTTCCAGCGCAGTCTGAGGCGGTACCGAGAAGAGAGTTCGGCTGTCGAGGATCACCCGATTGATTCCGGCGCCGGCCAGCAGATCGTTCAGCTCACGTTCATGGGAGCCACCGGCGGAGAAATCCGGGTGTCGGGTCTCGACGGCCCACTCGACCGACCGCGGGAGGTGCGCACACACGTCGGCGAGTACCGCAGTGTCCTCGGGACCGAACGTCCCTGGCAATTGCAGCTGTACGGGACCGAGCTTGACTTTGAGCGGCTCGAGCAGTGAGAGAAAGCTGTCGACTTCGCTGGCAACGTTTCGAAGACGCTTCTCGTGAGTGATCGAACGCGGCACTTTGAAGCAGAACCGGAAGTAGTCCGGGGTCATCTCCTCCCAACGGGCAATCGACTGTGGTGTGGGTGCTGCGTAGTGGGTGGTGTTGCCTTCCACGCTCGTACACCAGGTTGTGTAGACCTCGAGTTCTCGACCGGCTTGCGTGGTCGCAGGAAACCATCTCCCCACCCACGGCCGGTGCGCCCACATGGCACACCCCACGTACAGCTTCACAATGCGATCGTAGGCACTGCGTAGGCACGTGACCCCGATGTTCGTTGACCGACCGTTTGGTCCGAAGTTGCCTGGTTGGTCATAGTGAGAAGAGCCGGAATGTCGGCTGCGATCGATCAGGGGTACCAATGTCACCGACCGAACAACCAGTCCGCCTGGCCGGAGCGCCGTTCGACTGGGGTCAGCTTGTCTCGGACCTCAATCGACTACTCCGACTGCGCACCACACCGATCGGGATGAAGCTCTTCACATCGAAGGAAGACATGGAGGCGGTCCCGAAGATTCGGCGACCTCGCGACATCCACACCACCGACCAGATCGTTGGTATGGCTGCCCGGCTCAATTGGACGGTGGGGATCACCAACGACGACCTTGTCGGCCCGCAGTGCGGAGCGGTGATCGGCCTCCACCCCCAGGATGACGAATGGCTGTCCGGTGAACACATGGCCGGGGTCTGGTTCGAGACGGTCGAGGATTCCTCCGCCCATCAACACGCCATGCACACCGTGCCGTTCGGGACCTATGAGGCCATGGCCGTCTCACCGTTGGTCACCGGCCGGCTTGATCCCCCCGATATCTGTCTGATCTACGGAACGCCTGCCCAGATGATTCTCCTGATCAACGGGCTGCAATGGGCCGGCTACAAGAACCTCGAGTGGGGTTGTGTCGGCGAGTCGGCGTGCGCAGATTCCTGGGGTCGGGCACTGACGTTGAAGGAACCCAGCGTGTCGATTCCCTGCTTCGCCGAACGTCGATACGGGGGTGTGCAAGATGATGAGCTTCTCATGGCAACTCCGCCGGAGTTTCTACCGAAGGCGATCGCAGGACTCGAGGCGTTGTCTCGGAACGGGCTTCGGTATCCGATTCCTCCCTATGGGATCCAGACCGACGCAACCGCAGGACTAGGGGCCTCGTACTGACCCTCATCAGCTGGTTCGTCGGAGGAAGTAGGCGACGGCTGACTTGGTGGAGCCGATTCGGCGTTCACCCCGTTGGGCACTTTGGGAATTCCATTGTCGCAGGGGCGCCGGATCCGCGCCCGGCCCGCCGCCTGCGGACGAGCTGCACGGAAACCTGCCGGATGGCATGACCCTTCCTGTTCTCACGGCGCGGTAGTTTCAATCAGCGCTCGGACCTAGGGTCAACCGATGGCAGAGAAGACATCAGTTGTCGAAGTCCGCAAGGCGGAGTTGCACGACGCACGGGTCACAACCCAGGAGCGGTCACCCCTCAGCGCAGGCCAAGCCCGACTGGCTGTTGATTCGTTCGGAATCACCGCCAACAACATCACCTACGCCGTGTTCGGCGACATGATGAGCTACTGGAACTTCTTCCCGGCACCTTCGGGTGATGACTTCGGGATAGTGCCCGTGTGGGGATTCGCGACGGTCGCAGAGACCGCAATCGATGGGCTCGAGCAGGGCGAGCGAATCTATGGCTATTTCCCGATGGGTGACGAGCTCGTGGTTCAGCCCGAACGCATGACACCGGCCTCGTTCACCGACGCCACGGTACATCGCGCTGAGTTGCCGGTCATCTACAACAACTACACCCGCTGCGCGGGCGACCCGTCGTATGACCCTCGCGCCGAGGATGCTCAGATGCTCCTCCAACCGTTGTTCTTCACCTCATTTCTCATCGACGATTTCTTGGCCGACGCCGACTTCTTCGGCGCCACTCAGGTCATCGCAACCAGTGCGTCATCCAAAACCGGGTTCGGGACCGCTCACCTGTTGCACCAACGTGAGGGGATCTCGGTCATCGGGCTCACCTCGGAATCCAACCGCCGCTTCGTCGAGGAGCTCGGTTGCTACCACTCGGTCTTCTCCTACGACGAAATCGGATCGCTCCCGGGCGGCCCCGCAGTGCTGATCGACTTCGCCGGCAACCAGAACGTTGTTCGGGCCGTCCATGAGCACTACGGCGACGACCTCGAACACTCCGCGGTGATCGGCGGTACCCACTGGGATGCGGATCGGCTCGAACCGGCACCCATGCCCGGTCCCAGTCAGGAATTCTTCTTCGCCCCCACCCGAGTCCAGGTGCGAGCCAAAGACTGGGGGATGGCCGAGCTCCAAACCCGGCTGGCGGAGAAGTGGGCGGGGTTTCTGCCGCTGGCCGATGAGGCGCTGTCGGTCGAACACGTCGACGGACTCGAAGATGGCCTCGATGTCTACCTCAACGTTCTCAG
>JBLYYW010000007.1:0-7951 GCA_048550155.1 Acidimicrobiales bacterium
GACGACGCGGATCACGATGCTCTCGTACAACCCGGCTGAGGACCCACCGGGGTCGGCGTCGAGCCGACGAGCCCACGATTCACGAAGGGATCGACCGATGCAAGACATTGAAGTCTGGGATGTAGAGGACGAGGAGTTCTGGGAGAGCACAGGGAAGAAGACGGCATCCCGCAATCTGTGGATCTCCATCCCGGCGCTGCTGTGTGGATTCGCCGTCTGGCTGTATTGGAGCGTCATCACAGTCCAGATGCTCAACCTGGGCTTCCCATTCTCCCAGGCAGAGTTCTTCACGATCACAGCCATCGCAGGCTTCACCGGTGCCACGTTCCGGATTCCGAACAGCTTCTTCATCCGCATTGCCGGTGGCCGCAACACGATCGCACTCACAACAGCACTACTGATCTTGCCGGCCGCCGGCACGGGCATCGCCCTCCTGGACCTCGACACGCCCTTGTGGGTCTTTCAGCTCCTGGCCTTCCTGTCGGGCTTCGGCGGAGGCAACTTCGCCTCGTCCATGTCGAATATCAGCTTCTTCTACCCGAAGCGAATGCAGGGACTGGCCCTGGGCCTGAACGCCGGCCTCGGCAACGCGGGCGTCACCACGATGCAGATCCTGATTCCGTTTGTCATGACAATCGGTATCTTCGGCGGCGGTGCGAAGGTGCTGGAGACCTCCTCGGGTACCCTGATCGGCACGATCGACGCCGGCACCGACACCTGGATTCACAACGCCGGCTTCGTGTGGCTCGTCTTCCTCATACCCCTGGTTGCACTGAGCTGGCTGCTCATGAACAACATCGCAACTGCAACCGTGTCTCCAAGTATCGGTGGCGTCCCCGCCGCCTTCGGGAAGATTCTGTTGATGCTTGCGGTCACCAGCATCCCGGCTGCCGTCGGACTGGCGATCATCCTGCCCGATCCGTTCCTGGGCGCACCGTCCTGGGCCAAGTGGCCCGTCATGGCAGCGGTTGTGGCCGCCACCGTGTGGTTGCTCAAACAACTTCCCGGGAACGTTCGCCCCAACCTGGAGCGGCAATATCAGATCTTCAAGAACAAACACACATGGATCATGAGCGTTATCTACACGATGACCTTCGGTAGTTTCATCGGGTACTCCGCCGGGTTCGCACTCGCGATCAAGGTGGTCTTCGGGTTCAAGCACATCGACGTCGACGGGGTGCTGACCCACGACACCGTGAACCCCGGCGGACCCTCCGCCCTCACCTTTGCGTGGATGGGTCCCTTCATCGGGGCGTTCATCCGCCCGGTCGGGGGAGCGATCGCCGACCGACTCGGCGGAGCTCGGGTGACGCACTGGGTATCCATTGTCATGACCGCGAGCGCGCTCGGGGTCGCGTATTTCCTGCGGGAGGCATACCGATCTGAAACGCCGCAGGACTTCTTCGTTCCCTTCTTTCTACTGTTTCTGCTGCTATTTGCTGCCAGCGGAATCGGCAACGGCTCGACGTTCAGGACGATCGCGATCGTGTTCAACAAGGAGCAGGCGGGACCCGTCCTTGGCTGGACCTCTGCGGTGGCTGCCTACGGTGCCTTCATCGTTCCCGGTGAGTTCGGATCCCAGATCAAGAACGCAACACCTGAGTACGCTCTGATCGCCTTCGCGGTCTTCTACGGACTGTGTCTCTTCATCAACTGGTGGTACTACCTCGGGCCCAAGGCGGAGTTCGACAACCCGTAGCCGGCGCGACGCGTCAGAGGATCGGCCAGACGATCTTGGTCTGCCACTTGGTCTGGTCGCGCTCGACCGAGGGGTCGGTGAGGTAGACCTCCCCTGAGCCCGACGCGAGCTGAATCCCTTGATATTCCATCCAGATTCTCTCCAGATTTTGCCTAGATCTCTAAGTCGATGGACAAGGATGCCGAACAGGCAACTATGGGAATTTCACTGTCGGAAACCCGATACGCGCGTTTCGATATCCGCGGCCTCGGTGAGCACTTGCGAAACGCTGCAAGTCGGCGACGATGCGAACTGGTACGACCCCTGGCTGCATTGACGTTGGTGATGTCTCTGCTGACCTTCGGACTGGTCGAGGCATCCCATCCAGCGGCCGCGGAGCTACCAGCCCAGTCCACTGACACGAGCTTCGAAGCGGGCGCGTACATCGTCGACATGGGGCAGAGCTCGGATCCGGCAATCGATGTTCAGCCGTATGGTCTCGTGTATGAACTGATCGTCAACCGGCAGGTCCCCGTGTTCTGGGCTATCCGGAGCGACAAGGTGAAGGACGGATTCGTTGACGAGATCGACTTCTCCGTCGATGGCACGGACTACCGAGGAGGAGCGTTCATCATCCCGGCCGAGTTCGAAGCTGATGCGCTCAGCACTATCAACGACTACCGAGCTCGAGGTGTGAAGATCGATGGCCCGGTTTCCGCCTTTGATGCACCGCTCTTCTCCAAGATCAATGCTTGGCCACAGGCGGTGCTCGATGCTGGCAAGGGCTCGATTGCGGCGGCCTACTACGTGAACGCCGGCATCCCTACCGACGCCTACCGGCTCGGATTGCCCAGTGATCTCACCGACTGCGACGACATCTACGTGATGCCACACGCCGACCCGGAGTGGGAATCACATGAGAACCTTGTGACCTTCAACAACCTCGGCGGCTACATCTGGGCCGCCTGCCATGCCGTGAGCGTGCTGGAGAACGTCGACGACCCGAACAGCGCCGACCCCGCTCCCGACATGAACTTCCTCTCGGTGGATGGTTTGATCGACTTTGGAGACCATGACGGCGGCGACGGTGTCTACGCCTACAACGCAGCCGAGGGTGGCGACCCGATCTTCCAGTTCATCGGCCGGATCGACAGCGCAACCGAGAACGGCTCCGAACAGATCTACCTGCCCACCGATGGTGGCTGGCGCCCAACCAGCAAGGTGCTCGTCTGGGACGACAATCATCCTGAGGTGCCGTCACCATCTCCTGGTGAGGCGGCAAAGCTGATCTACGGGCGAGGTTTCGGCAACGACACCAACGGGCTGGTGATGTACGAAGGTGGCCATAGCCACACCAAGGGTGATGGCCCCGACGTGGTCGCGGCCCAGCGGGCATTCTTCAATCTCCACCTACTGGCCGGTATCGAACGCGGCATGGAAGTTGAGGTCACTACGCCCGAAACGATCGGCGGCGGGGAAACGGTCCCAGTGTCGGCGGTGATCGACGGCGGAGCCCATGACTACGACTGGACGTGGACCTCGAGCTGCGGCGGCACCTTTGCCACCGCCACCGACTCGCGCGCAGGCAGCCCTGTCAATGTTTCGACCACCTTCACCGCTCCAGCCGGCGCCGGTGACTGCAGCATCCGGCTCCTCGTGTCCGACACGTGCGGTCGCGACGCCTTCGGCGCCTCAGGAGCCGAGATCGTCGAATACGTGAACCTCACCATCACCAAGGTCGACGATGTCGACCCGGCCGAAGCGGGTTCGAACCTCGTCTACACGATCTCGGTCACGAACAACGGCCCGGGCGATGCGACCAACACGACTGTCACCGACCTCCTGCCACCCGACGTCAACTACCTCAACGCCGTCTCGAGTCAGGGATCCTGTGCGTACGTGGGGTCGGTCGACTGCAACCTGGGCACGATCCCGGCTCTGGGAACCGCGTCGATCACGCTGACCGTCAAGATCGACTCCTCGGCGGTCGGAACGATCACGAACACTGCATCGGTCTCCGCTGATCAGCCGGACACGAACCCAGGAGACAACACCGCCTCCGAGGACACTCTGACAGGCCCGATCGGGATCTGGCTGGACAAGTCGGCCGACCCGGCCTTCCTTGATGGACCGGGCAACACGACGTACACACTGCTCGTCGGAAACGATGGACCGAACGACCTTTCCGGCGTTGGACTTTCCGATCCTGACTGCTCACCCCTCGTTCGAGGCTCGGACCAGGTTGGCGACGACGACAACGTCCTGGAGCCGACCGAAATCTGGGAGTTCACCTGTACCACAGCGATCACAGCCGACATCACCAACACAGCCATCGCCACCGCAACCGACCCGGTTCTCGGGTCGATCTCGGCCACCGATTCGGTCGACGTGGACATCATCGCCCCGTCGATTTCAATCGCCAAGGGCCCGGAGAACCAGGATGCCCCTGAGAACGGCGAAGCCGTGTTCGACATCGTGGTGACGAACGATGGCGACGTAGATCTGACCGATGTGTTCATCACTGATCCTTTGGCGCCGTCATGCGAACGGTTCCTTCGATCACTGGCCAACGGAGCGTCGTACTCCTATGAGTGTTCGCTCACCGTCGGTGCAGCAGGAACAGCCGGAACGAACACGATCGACGTGACGGCGTCCGACCCGGGTGGCAACCCGATCACCGCCCAGGACACCGCGGACTGGAGCGTGGTCACGTCCGACCTCGCCATCACCAAGACCAACGATGCCACCGGCCCACTCGTCCCCGGCGACACCGTCACCTACACCATTGAGGTCGAGAACACCGGAACCACCACCCAGAATGACGTGACCGTGACCGACGTGCTGCCCGACGGGTTCATCTGGCAGAGCACAACGGTCAACCGCCTGCTTCCGCTGGTCGCCGATGACTTCTCGCGCGACGTGGAGAAGGCGTACCCCCTCGGTTGGCAAGAATGGAACGACGACAGCCCGGCCGACCGAACGGGCGGCGACATACGGTACGACGGCTGTACCGCAGTGAGCGACCCCAACCGGCCCAACACCGAAGACTGCGTGGCCTCGATCATCGGCAAGGACGGCGTGGAGTACGGCCTGTACCTGCCGGTCGATCTGGCCGGCGCCGGCACCGCGACAGTGACGTTCGATTGGTCGACCTTCGACAACGACGACACCAGTGGATCCTGGGATCTCGCCGTCTGGGACGGAACCACGTGGCAGTCGGTTCAGAACTACCCCCTGGCTACGACCGGCTTGCCGACCGGCTTCGCCGCCGAGACCGTCACGTTCGATCCGTCGAGCTTCGGGGGCGACATCTCTGGTGGGCGGTTTGGGTTCATCATGCCCAACGATCCTTCGATCGACAAGGATGTCATCCACATCGACAATGTCACCATCTCGTGGCCGGGAGGTACCGTCACCGACTCGTTCCTCGACAACGGTGGCAAGGACTACCACTTCGGCTGGGGAGACGACGGATCCATCCCGGGCGAGATCTCCGGCGGTGATGTCCGTGTGTACCAAACCTCCGACGACGCACAGTGTGACATCAATGCCGAATGCGTAGCCCGCCTCAACGATGCCGACGCCGATCTGTTCTATCCCGCTGACCTCACCGGCGTCACGTCTGCATCGGTCACCTTCGACTGGTCGACCTTCGAAAACGACGATGCGAGCGGATCCTTCGATCTCGTGGTGTGGGACGGCTCGATCTGGCAGACGGTCCAGAGCTACCCGCTCAGCGCCTCGCCGCCGACCGGATTCACCACAGAGACCGAAGCATTCGATCCCAGCACCGTCGGAGGTGATATCGCCGCTGGTCGGATCGGTTTCCGCACGAGCCCAACCACGGTCGACGGCAACGACACGATCTACATCGACAACATCACGATGTCAGTCCTGGCCGACGTGGCCGGGAGTCCCTCGCCGAACCTGTTGAGCGCCGGAGACGACGTCGATATTCCAGCTGGATCAATGGTCACCATCACGGTGGTTGCGACCATCGACCCGTCGATCTCCGTCTTCTACCCACTCGACCAAGTCAACACCGTGTCGGCAACCAGCAACGAAACGCCCACGCCCATCCAGGCTGGATCGGCAGTTGAGGTCGTGGTTCCGGGTGTTGACATCGCCAAGACGGTTGACCCGGTCCTAGCTGGCGCCGGTGACCCCGTGACGTACACCCTGGTTGTCATCAACACCGGCAACGATCCGGTCACTCCGACGGTCACCGACCCCGACTGTGGGCCTCTCACACTGGTGAGCGGAGACGTCGCAAACTCTGGTGTCCTCGACCTGCTCGAGACCTGGACCTATACATGCACAACCACCACGCCGGCGCTCACAAACTCTGCCACCGTCACGGCCGTCGATTCCCTCGGCAACCCGGTCGACCCGGCGCAGGACAGCGCCACCGTCGAGATCGTCGATTCCGATATCGCAGTGACCAAAACGGCTGACCCGCTTGCAATTCGTCCCGGCCAGTTGGCCAGCTACACCTACGACGTCACGACCGGAACATCGACCGAGTCCTTGAGTTCGGTGTTCCTGTCTGATGACGCCTGCTCGCCCGTGGGTCCGGTACTGACCGGAGGATTCAACATCGGTGACTCCAACACTGACTCGTTGTTGGACCCGGGGGAGACATGGCAGTTCACATGTGCGACGAACCTGGATGTAACTACCACCAACACCGTTACAGCCGAGGGTGTGGACCGGCTTGGTTCTACCGCTACGGCGACCGCTACCGCCACGGTCGTCGTGATCGATGCCGCCATTGCCATCGACAAGTCAAAGATCTCACCGGCCGACCCGGTGCCGGCCGGAGGCACTGTTACGTACGGATTCACCGTGACCAACCCTGGCAACGACCCACTCGGCAATGTAGCCGTCAGCGACACGTTGTGTTCGCCGATCACCCTCGTCGGTGGCGACACAAACGGCAATTCCCAGCTGGAGCCGACCGAAACCTGGAGCTACACCTGTGACGCCGTCGTCGAATCCGACACCTTGAATATCGCCGCAGTCAGCGGCATCGATTCACTCGGCGGCCGCGTCAGCGCCGATGATCAGCTGTTCGTCGACGTGCTCGGTGCCGAGCTGTCAATCGGCAAGGTGGCAACTCCGACCGTGGTCAACCTGGGGGGCACGACAACCTATGCCTACAAGGTGTTCAACGGCGGAGACACAATGTTCTTCGACTTCGATGGAACGGGAACGCTGAACGACGATACATGTGCACCACTCACTCGTATCTCCGATCTAGTAGGTGATGGCGACATCGACCTCGAGCCCGGGGAGGCTTGGCGCTACGAATGTACGTCGACCATCAGCGGCGACGTCACCAACACCTTCACCGCGTCGGGAATCGACGAATTTGGGGACACCATCGTGGCCCAGCCCGCCACGCAGTTCGTTGCCGCCCTCGACCCGCAATTCGATGTGGTGAAGACCGCCGACCAATCGACCGTGGCCGCTGGGACTTCCGTCAACTACACCTACGGACTCACCCACACCGGGACCATCCCGACCATCTTCAACGCCATAACTGTAACGGGCATCACCGACGACACTTGTTCACCACTGGTCTTCGATGGCGGTGACATCGATGGTGACGGAGAACTCAGCTTCGATCTCGATCCCGCTTCGGCGACCTTCGGTGACCCCGAGACCTGGACGTACTCCTGTTCGTCCACGATCAATGCGACAACTACCAATACCGTGACCGTCACCGGTGCCGACACTCTCGGAAACCCCATCCCCGATGCGGTTGACACGGCAACTGTCGTGGTGTCGAGCCCCGACTTCACTGTCGTCAAGACCGCTGGCAACGCACCCGACGGCGATGTGGAGTACATCGAATCCACCGGACCGGTCACCTACACCTACGTGGTCGAGAACACAGGGACCGACCCTCTCACCGATGTGACCATCATCGATAGCCCGTCGTGTAGTCCGATCACGCTCATCAGTGGCGATGCCGCGAACCCCGGTGTACTCGATCCGGCAGAAATCTGGACCTACGAATGCGCCCAGACCGTTGGCGGCGACGTGACCAACACGGTGACGGTGACCGCCACAGACTTGACCCTGAGCCCCATCGTCCGCACCGATGACGCCACGGTTGACCTCGTTTCTCCTTCGGTCACGATGGACAAGACGGCCTACATCGGAGCCGACAGTGGCGCTTCCTGCCCAGGCATCGATTCGGTCGCAGGCGATCCCGCCGACGACCTCACCTTCTGCTTCACGGTGACCAACACCGGCGACACTCACCTC
>JBLYYW010000008.1:0-4666 GCA_048550155.1 Acidimicrobiales bacterium
GGCCCGATTCGGCGCAGAACGCGAACGCGGTTCCCATTTGAATTCCGGTTGCGCCGTCGGCACGAGCCTGCTCCAGCCCTCGTGGCGTTCCGAATGATCCGGCGAGCCAGAACTGGAGCCCGAGTTTCCGCAGACGTTCCAGATCGACGTCGTCGCGCCCGTCGTAGATCGGCTGGCCCAGTTCGTCAACCTTTCGCGGACCCCTGGGCGGGGCGTTGTGTCCGCCTGCACTGGAAGCCTCCACGATGAACCCGTCGGGGGGCTCGGGCAATGCTGCCAGGCCTTCGGCCAGGTCGACCGAGGCGACGATCGCCAGGAACTGAGGGCGCTCGAACGGGGGGATGACGCCCCGGTGAATGACCGCAGGGTCGAACCGAACCTCGACTGCTTCGTCGTTCGACGTGAGGCCCTGAACCCGCAGGGCCAGCCGGGTCGGTTCGTGACGCGACAGTTGGGTGATCATGCCGGGCATGTCTTTGGGGTTTCCGGCCCCGACGATCACATAGTCCACACCTGCGAGCATCGCTCCGTACACCGAGAACGGAATCGGCAACTCGATCTTGCGGAGATAGTTGATGCCGACAGGACCGTCGTGGCCCTCCTTGGCGAGGAACACCTCCACGAAGTTGGCGGCGACGGTGAGCTCCTGGAGGCCCTGATCGGGTTCGATGGTGAACGTTCGCACCTTCTTGAACGGGCGGGTGTCGGCTTTGCCACCGGGAACGAAGTATGCATCGACGATCCGTTCGGCAACGTCGGGAAACGGAAAATGGTCCAGGGCTCGTCGGACGTGACCGCCGGGATCGCCGAGCTGAAGCCTTCTGGCCATGACGACCTCGAGAATCGTTCCCGAAACCACGCCTAGCTCGCCTCTTCGTGCGACGGCGTTGGCCAACGGCCAGCCCGAGATGGCAACGCCCATCCCGCCCTGAATGATGCTCGCAGCACTACGGGTGGTGTTCATTTTTTCCTCATTTGAAGGACGGTGGTCGGGCGGTCGCCAGCGTCGTCCATTCCGATATGAGCAGCACTCACTACTACGGTCGATCCTACGCCGATGCGGTTGTAGGTCAAGCGAACCGAGCGAGAATTCGGCAGTTGGGTCGGGCGTGTGAGCCCGCCAGATGTGATGTGGCTCGCGCATGGTTGCGGGAGCGCCCGACACGATCCTTGGTTCAGTTCTCAGGCAACGATCTGGCGAATCGCCAGCAGACCCTTCGCTCCGGTCGCTGCGGTTTGCTCCGAGTGGGGGGTGAGGGCCGGAACGTCGCACACATCCCCCGGTCCCAGCTCGACCCGGTGATCGGTGAGTGCCATCACGAGCTTCCCCTCGGTGATGAGCACCCGAGCGTCGAAGGGATGGGTATGGAGATCGGGTCGATGACGCGGCCGGTACACCTTGTCGGTCGGTGGTTCGTAACCATCGGCCACGCAGAAATCGTGGAATTCATCGGGATCGATGGGGCGAGTATCGGTCATCGCGGCGTTGTTGGCAACCGCTGCCGACCAGTGCCACCTGCCGGCCGAGGGTGGGCGGGGCTACGGTCCGAAATTGCGCCGAAGACGTCGCATATTCAGTTTTGATGGCATGGTCTTGAGGCATGACCTAGGTTTGGTTTTGGGGACACAGGTCGAAGCCGAGTATCCAACGAGGCCGAGCTGCTGGGCGATGTCATCGGGATGATCGCAGATTGCGACGATTCACAAGGGGGAACCTCAGATGTACATCTATTCAGCGACACTCCAGGCCAAGGCTGGACGGGGCGGGGAGTTGGGCGCTCAAATGCTCCCACTCAGGAACGCAGTGGCGGAAGCGACCGGGAGCCCAGCGTACGCCTGGGTTGCCAGTTCAGGGGGCCCGATCGGTTCGTACGGGATCAGCACCCGCGTCGAAGGGCACGAACAACTGATCGGGTTGCAGCAGAAGATGGGTGCGTCGGAGGCGTATCACGCCGAGGCTGCGAAGCTAGCAGACGTTTTGGCCCAGCCTTCCGCCACGTCGCTGAGCCAGATCGTTGGCATGGCCGGCGAGCAAGGCGAGCCCGCTGCGATCGTTCGCCTCACGCAGGCGACCATCCAGATCGGCCACATGGGCGACGCCATGACATGGGCTCACGAGGTACTGGAGCATGTCCACAACACAACGGGCATGAACGGCCTGCTCACCAACCTGGCGTCAGGTAATCCGTTCGATCTGATGTGGATCTTCTCCGCCAATTCGGGTGCGGAGGTCGACGCCGCCAACGCAGCATTGCAGGCCGACACCGGCTACGTCGGTCTGATCGACAAGGCAGCCGGTTTCATCGTTCCGGGGTCGGCAACGAGGGCAACGCTGGTGCAAATGACCTGAACCACTCGGTGACAGGACCGGGCGCGTGTCTCCACGCCGCGCCCGGTACTCCGGTTCAGGACGCGGGTTTCGCTTCTACTTCGACCGATTCGATGCGTTGTAGGAGATCTTGCCCTTGAGGTCGAACTTGGCGGTCCCCTCAGGGAGGCCAAACAACGTGTTTTCAGACGGGATGTCACCGACCGCATTGATCTTGCCACACCCGGTTGCGTTGGCGAAGCGCCCGGATCCGTCGACAACGGTCCAGGTCCCCCTGATTGTGAAGCCGTCGCCGGCTCCGACGATCAAAGATTCGACGTCTTGAGCGATCACGAGCGTGTCGCCGTTGGCTGCGGTAAATGTGATCGTGCCGGTGCTGATCACCGTGGAGTCAGGCGTGAAGGACGAACTCTGTTCTAGGAAGTAGTCGACCCTGCCGAGATGGGACATCTGCCCCTCGCCGGAGCTGAAAAAATTCCAGCCATCAGGGCCGGGCGGTTGGTCAACCCAGTGCTCACCCGACACGGTCCCCTTGATGGGAACCTCAGGGCCTTTCTGACGGTGTCCAGCCGATGCAGGCATGACGCTCGCCAGAATCAGAAGGACAGCAACGCCCACCATTACAAGAGCTTTCTTCATTGGACTCTCCTTTACGAGATCAAGGGTGCGGGGCCGCACCCATCTCCTAGTAGACGGCCGGACTGGGTTGGGTGGTAGAGACCGAGTGCTGTTTCTTGGGTCACAAATCTGTAGGTCAAAGCGCCGCCGGCGGCCGGAGTCGGTGAATTCGGACGTTGGACCCTAGAGGAACAGATCGAGTCGCTACATCACTGACAGGGCAGAGGTCGAGCCGGATCCCGACTTCGTTGGCGCACTTTTCGACTACACCCGATCGCGGCTCACCGCAGCCCACACCTGGCTGACCGCATTTCTCCACAACGTCGCCACAACACGAATGGAGGTCAAACCATGACCAGCATCGACCTGAAGAAGACCTACCGGGAGCACTACACCGCCACAGCGACCCCCGCAGTGGTCGAGGTTCCCGCCCGACCGTTCCTGATGATCGACGGGTCCGGTGATCCCAACACCTCACAGGAGTACACCGACGCCATCCAGACGCTGTACCCCATGGCCTACGGGCTGCGAGCGGCGGTCAAAGAGTCCACCGGCGACGCCTACACCGTGATGCCTTTGGAGGGGCTGTGGTGGACCGAGGACATGCGCGACTTCGATCCCGCAGACAAGTCGAACTGGCTGTGGACCGCCATGATCTGCCTGCCCGACGCAGTGACTCAAGCGATGTTCGACGGGGTGCTCCTCGACGTCTCCGCCAAGAAAGGACTGCCGTCCGGAGACAAGGTGCGGTTCGAGATCTACCGCGAGGGCTCCGCCGCTCAGATCCTGCACAAGGGTTCCTATGCCGACGAGGCTCCGGCTATCGCAGCGCTCCACGACTTCATCGTCGCCGGCGGTCACCGGTTGTCGGGTCGACACCACGAGATCTACCTCTCCGACCCCCGTAGGACCGAGGCATCCAAGCTGAAGACCATCATCCGCCAGCCCTTCAGCGACCGCTGACCAACCGGGAGCCAGCGCAACTTCGAAACGCACACAAACCGTTGCTCAGCAACGGTTCGTGTGCGCCTCGACAAGCGAGCAACAGTCAGGGCCGACTACCGGCGCCCGACCTGCTTGATTCCGAACTTCACGAACTCCTCGGGATTGCCCACCAGTTCGCCGTTGCGGACTTGGAAGTCGGCCGAGCCGCGGACCCGGTATTTGGCACCATCGGTTCCGACGGCCCAGCCTTTCGCCCCATTGAAGATGGCGAGGTTTCCCTGACCGAAGTCGGTGATGCGGACACGCAGGCGAGCGTGACCACTGGCGAATGGCTCGGGTGTCTCTCCCGTCGCAATGTACGCCTCGCAGACCGATGAGATCCACGGCGGTGCCCCAGCGAAGTCGATGTAGTACAGGTGGAACGGCTGGTGATTCGAGTTCACCTTGATTTTCACCGAGCCGTCGTTGCGTTCCCCAATCTGTGCCAGCGCTGTTCCGGGTTCTCCATCGAATGGTTGGTCGGGGTTGGCGTCGCAGAAGTCCTCGGCCCGGCCGCCGACAAGCATTGCAGTGTTCGGGCTCTGGTTGAAGGTGCCGTAGAAGAAGCCCACGCCCACTTCGACCCGGTTCCCTCCCCCAGCGTGGGCAGGACTGGCAGCCGCCATGAGCGTTGCTGCTAGCAGGAGAATCGCAGCTGCAAGTTTGCCGACATGCGAAGCTCGCATTCGCAATGGTTGGTGTGACATGTTGTTCCCTTTCGTTGAACTCAGCGAA
>JBLYYW010000009.1:0-6727 GCA_048550155.1 Acidimicrobiales bacterium
CTGACCTTGATCTCACTGACCTTGATCTCACTGACCTTGATCTCACTGAGCCGCCGCATATGACCTAATGCCCTGCAATGGCGGGACCCCGCGCCAGATGATGACCATATGGACACCACTTCCGACACGCCCAAGGTCGTCGTCGGCATCGACGGGTCGCCCGACTCCAGGATCGCGCTGGAATGGGCGGTCGACCCCGACAAAGGCCTTGGAGAAATCCGAACGCTTACGGCCTACAACATCGGTCCGTTCTTCGACGGGCTGGGGATGGCCCCCAGTGCTGCGTACAGCCCTGAGATATTCAGGGGCGCTGCCGAAGAACGCGCCCACTCAGTCTTGAACCAGGTGGATCCAAGCCTGGTCGAAAGGCACCGCACTGTGCAGGGATCGGCTGGCCGCTGCCTGGTAGAAGCCGCCGAAGACGCCGATCTGCTGGTTGTCGGATGTCGGGGCCGAAGCGCAGCCGCTGAAATCCTCCTTGGCTCGGTTGGCTCCTATTGTGTGAAGCACGCTCGGGTTCCCGTGGCGATCGTGCCCGAAACCGCTCATCTCAGAGGCCCGCTGTCACGCTTGGTGGTCGGCGTTGATGGGTCAGACAACTCCAGGGCAGCGTTGAGGTGGGCACTGGATCACGTCGACAGCTACGGCAAGGTCGTCGCAATGGGGACATTTGCCATGATGTTTCATGCGTTCAACGTTCCGGAACCGCCCGAGCCCGAGTTGATTGCGCAGATGACCGACGTTGTCACCGGAGTCGTCGAAGCAGTCGCTACGCCGAAGGAAGCTGAACAACTCGTGGAGATCGATGTTCATGCCGGCGACCCGAGGATGGAACTGCGGCTGGCAGGTGAGAAGTCGAGCGCGCTCGTCGTAGGATCTCGCGGCCACCGGGGTGTCGCCCATTTGCTGCTCGGATCCACAGCAACCTCGCTCGCCCAGCACCCAACTTCGGTCACGATTGTTGTTCCCGACTGAGATGCATCCGTGGGGCGGGACTAAAGTCCCTATTGAGTGCTACTTCTTTCGGAGAACATCATGCATACGAGCACGGCAGAGGCTTCTTGGATGCATGCATGACCAACCAGAACAACAGTGATAGACCTGGACCTATTCGGGTCTTTCTTCTCGACGATCACGAGATCGTTCGTCGTGGGGTCGCCGATCTGCTGAATGCCGAGTCCGACATCATCATCGTCGGCGAAGCCGGCTCCGCCTCGGAGGCTTTGCGCGAGGTTGAGCATTGCAAACCCGATGTGGCAGTGCTCGATGTCCGCCTGGGTGACGGGAACGGTATCGAGGTCTGCCGCGACATCAGGTCCAACCACCCCGACATTGCGTGCCTGATCCTCACCTCGTTTGCCGACGACCACGCGCTGGTCGACGCCTCGTTCGCCGGTGCTGCGGGCTACGTGCTGAAACAGATACGAAGCAACGATCTGGTCGAGTCGATCCGCAAGGTCGCCGAGGGCTCGGCATTGCTGGATGCCGCCACAGTTCGGATGGCCATGGGACGGCTCAAAGACAGTGAGGAGGGCCGGGTTGCAACGCTCACACCTCAAGAGCACAAGATCTTCGATCTCATCGGTGAAGGCCGGTCCAATCGACAGATCGCTGACGAGTTGTTCCTCGCCGAGAAGACGGTGAAGAACTACGTATCGAATCTGTTGTCCAAGCTCGGAATGAGCCGGAGGACCGAGGCCGCCGCCTTTGCGGCTCGCTTGGAAGAGCGCGCAAAGAAACGTTACGAATAGCCGAATCAGTTCCGGCCCCTGCGAAGGCGCTACGCGTTGTCGACTGTGGGTGTGATCAGGCCATAATGGCCGTCGAACCGTCGATAGAGCACGTTGCCGCGACCGCTCTTTTCGTTCTTGAAGAAGTGGAACGGAGCACCCGCCTGGTCGAGTACTTCGATTGCCACCGAGAGTGACTGAACCGGCGCGATGTCATTGATGAACTCGAAGTTGGAGCCGTTGGGCCCGATGTCGGGCGGCGGCTGATCCAGGCCGTGAACCGCATAGGAGTTCTCGGTTCGTTCAAGGACGCAGTCATTGCCCGTGGTGAGTTCGACGAACAGGAAGAAGTCGAAGTCCATGAGGTCGGCATCCCAGGCAGCCTCCTCAATGGTCATGTCAGTGGGAGCAAAGGTCTTGTGCCGAACGATCTCTCGCTCGTCGGCGGGCCGATCGAAATAGGGAAGCACCGGCGAGGGACGGTTTCCGTGACGCCAGCTTCCCTCGGCCGAAGGCAACCCGGTGGGGTCGTGGCGATGACGATCACGACGGCTCTCCACTTTGGAACGAAGTTTGCCGAGAACCTGATCGACGGCTTCGTTCAGAGTGCGGGCCGAGGCTGCAACTCGGAGGAACTCGCCGCCAAGGTCGATGGTCGACTCGGCGACAGCAGGTACCACAACGGTTGGGTTGGCAGACATCGACAGTTTGATCCGGGCCGCATGAACCGGGTCGGAGATGTGGTCGACCAGGTTGTGCAGCCGTTCCTCGGCATAGGTCACCGCACCGTCGGGCACGCCGGTGCGATTGACAACCTCGATCTCGACCGTGGGTGCTTCCGGCACCGGTTCCCAGTCCGGTTCGATCCCGAGCCAATGCTCCACGATTGCACCGCGTCGAATGCTGAAGGCTGTGGGAGGAACGTCTGAATCTTCGGGCAGTTCTACCAGCACGTTGCGATCCTCGCCATGCAGGATGACATCGGACAGATCTGCTCTCCAGCCCGAGTCCTCCAACAGCGCCCTGATGTGGCGCCGCCCGGTGTCCGACCCGGACGCGGTGTGCACAACCGCTTCGGGCAGATACAGCGAAGTCGCAAGGTCGTAGTTCTGTTCGTCCATTGATTCCAACCACGCTTCGACCACTCGGAACGGTTGGGTGGTGACGTCGATGCCGAATTCGTCGTGGGCGGTGGTTCGGATCTTGGAGCCGGGGCGGGTGGCACCGGTGAGATCGCCGAATCGGCGGTGGCGGTGGTTGGTGCGGCTTCCCTTGCGCAACTTGACGCTCTCCGCAGTCTCAGTCCCGTGACTGCGCCGCAAACCGAAATGAACCCGGGCACTGGGGACCCGTGCGGCGGTCTCAACTTCTGACAATGGGGCCCTGTAGGTCCGACCACGACGAACGATGTATACGCACTGCTGCTCGTCGTCGATTCGTAGAACTCTTCCGTCTGGCACTTGGACTCCTCCTAGAAGGCTTGCGTTGTTTGATCGTGAGCTTCGAGGATCACGGTGTTGAATGATGCCATTTCGCTCACCATTCTCCCCCCATCCTGCCCGCAGAAGGGGCCAAGGTCCTCAAGTCTTCCTTGCGTGGGATCTCGCTACTCATCGGCGATTTCTCCGACGAGCTCCGCGACGATGTCTTCAATGGTTGCAAGACCGAGCGTCGCCCGGCTCTGGTCGTTGATGATCACCACGAAGGAGCCCGATGCTTGCATCTGGTTGACGACTGTTGAGAGAAGGTCGTCGGGCCGACACCGTTGAACAGGTGCTATCAGGGATCCGACAGCCATGTCGGGGTGCTGGTCCATCTGCGCAGCGAGGTCCCGCAAGCGAACCGTGCCGACGATCTCGTCGATGTTCGAACCGGTGACCGGCAGGCGGCGATGTCCAGCAGCGATTGCGGTGGTCATGGCTTCGGTGACCGTCGAGTCCTGGGAAACATGCACGATGTTGTCTCTGGGCACCATCACCTCTGAGACGAGGCGATCGTTGAACTCGAAGGACCGGGCCACCAATTCGGCGTCGTCGCTGTCGATCTGGCCTGCCTCAGCCGCTTCCTGGGCTACGGACACGATTTCTTCTGCGGTGAAGACACCGAGTGTGGCACCGTGGCCCGGTGATTGGAGGTCGGCCAAACGTAGGAGGGTGGCAACGATCGGCCGGATGCTCGCGGCGAGAACCGACACCATGGGTGTTACCCGCAGTGCCATCCGATACGGATCCCGGACCGCCAGCGTCTTGGGAATTGCCTCGGCGTAGACGAACAGCAGGAGGGTCAGCCCCACCGAGGCGAGGGGGAGCCCGAGACCTCCGAACCACTGCTCAGCCAGGAACGCTCCGACCGTTGCGCTGGTGATTTGTAGCAGCAGGACGAAGAACAGAATCGAGTTGAGAACGATCGGCAGGTCGTCGAGCAACGCGATGAGCTCGTCGGATCGACGCTGGTTTGACGGGGCGCCAGCGAGCACAGCTGAACGGCGGACTCGAATGATCGAGACCTCTGCTACTGCGAGCAATGCGACCCCGATGAAGCATCCGACGAGCAGAACTATGAGCAGTGGGATGACCACCAGACGATTCTGAACTGATCGGAAACGCGCTGCTAGGGCCCTACGGCCACATCGCTTCGGTGTGACTTTGGGCCCTGCTGCTCGAGACCTGTTCAGCGTCAGGCTAGAAGCTGGACCAAAGGGAGGTCGTTCATGTTCAACACCATCGTCGTCGGCACCGACGGCTCAACCAACGCCGAAAAGGCGGTCCGGGCTGCCGTGGCTATAGCGAAGGAACAGAACGCCAAACTGCACATCGTGACCGGTGCGCGCCCGATGACGCCCGAACAGTTGTATGAGCTGAAACGTTCGCTGCCCAGTGAGTTCTGGCCTCAGCTCCATGCGGACTACTTCAGCGAAGAACGTCTTGTGAGTGCACAGGCGATCTGCCGCGCGGCTGGCATCGAAGCCGTCACCCACGGCCACTCGTCCTCGGGTGCCGATGCGGTCCTCGACGTTGCCGAAGCCCATGACGCCGATCTCATCGTTGTTGGATCTCGAGGTGAGGGTGCGGCCAAGCGACTGGTGCACGGAAGCGTTTCCACAAAAATTCTTCACCATGCCCCGTGTTCGGTCTTGGTGATACGAGAAGATGTCGTCTAACTCAGACCCGTGAGGGTGTAGGTCTAGAAACACCCTGTCTGCCACGTCAGCACCGCACCGCTGTCGTTGGCATTCGTAAGGGATGCAGTACCGCCGACGCGTTCGGCCCTCGATCGCAGGTTCTTCAGCCCGTGGCCATGAGCGGCATCGGGGTCAACACCGATGCCATCGTCGGCGATTGTCATGACGAGGTGATCGTTCACGCAAATCTGTACGGTGACCGACTGAGCATCCGCGTGTCGGCTCACGTTGGTGAGGCCATCGCTCAACGCTGGTAAAAGCTGCTCAACAACCATGCCAGGAATAACGTCTGGGTCTCCGATCATCTCGAGGCTGGGGCGGAAACCGAGAGAGGGAACGATGGCTTCGATGGTGGACTCTATATCGCCCTGCGTTCCGGTGACGGCCGGCGAATGCAGACGGAAAATGGCCGAACGCATGTCGGTGATCGCCCGGTCGAGTTCGTCAACGGTGCCCTGCAACCGGTCCTTGGCTATGGCGTCGGTCAGGTGAGCCTGAAGTGACTGCAGACCCATGCCGGCGGCGAACAGCCGCTGGATTATCAGGTCGTGGAGATCCTCGGCCAGCCGAGCTCGGTCCTCGAGGATTCGGAGACGGGCTTCGTCTCGGCGAGCTTTGCGAGCTTCTGTGAGGTCGGCGACGTGAACGAGAACCGTGGTGGGGTCTTGGCTCTCGTCCATGACCGCGGCGTGGATCCAGACCCAGATGTCTTGACCGTTGGCGCGGACGTAGCGCTTCTCCATCGCAAACCGCGTGGCGACACCATCGTTCACGCGAAATGCCCACTCGTCGCTCTCCGGTGTGTCGTCGGGATGGGTCAATTGAGCGAAGCCCATGCCGAGTAACTCTTCTGGTTCGTACCCCAACAGATCACACAATGCTCGGTTGACACGCGTGATTCGGCGAAGTTCTGGGTCGCTGAAATCTACGATGGCCATGCCGACCGGGGCGGCTTCGAATGCGGTGCGGAAGGCCAGTTCGCTCGCTTCACGAGCTCGAACTGCCTCGAGGCGTTCGCTGATGTCTCGCACGAGCGCAACGAGGCGACGGGGCCTGCCGTTGGCAGCGGCCTCGGGGTACTCGAGAACGATTTCGACCGGGACGTCCACGCTGTCGGACCGTCGGTGCACGGTGGTGAAGATGCACGAGTCCTCTTCTCCGGTCAGCAGGGGACGCAGAACCTCGCGAAACGATGTTTCGGTGAACTCGGGTTTGATATCGAGTGGGGTCATCGAGAGCAGTTCATCTCGGGTGTAGCCGAGTTGCTTGACCGCGCCTTGGTTCACGAATGTGAAGCACAGTGAGCCGGGGTCGAACATGAAGACCCCGTCGCGGGCGGAGTTGACGGTGTGAAGTACCGCGTGGACCTCTGCCTCTGCGTTGTGTCGGTCCGACACGTCTCGTACGGTCGCAACGACGGCTGCACCCTGCGCAGTGTCGATCGGGCTCAACGAGACCTCGACCGGGAACTCCGATCCGTCCTTGCGATGGCCCCACAGGTTCAGTTCGGTCCCCATGGCTCGGGGTTCGGGCGCGACTCGATACTGCTTTCGGTGAACCTCGTGCCGCTCGCGAAACCGCTCGGGCAGCAGACAGTCGACGGAGCTTCCGATCAATTCCGAGCGGTCGTACCCAAACATGGACTCGATCTGGTGGTTGACCAAAACCAGCTTTCCATGGTCGTCTACCAGCAACATCCCATCGGGGGATGACTCGACCATGGCCCAGACGGGTCCAACAGATGAGACATCCAGGGGTAGCACGAACGTGGGTTCTGTCTTCTCGACTTCGTTCACGGGACCCTCGCTTCGGCTGC
>JBLYYW010000010.1:0-15463 GCA_048550155.1 Acidimicrobiales bacterium
CCGCACCGTCGGCGCCGGCCGAGTCACCAAGATCCTGAAGTAGCGAATCTGCACAGTCGGGGTCTGATCCTCCTTCCGAACCGAAGGGGGGTCAGACCCCGTTTGTCGTTTTAGGGTGAGGTGGATGGCTTCTTCGTTCTTCGGAAGGTTTTTTGCGCCTCGAGCGAAGACTCGGGTGAGCGGGCAACCCACGTCGTCCAACGGCGCATCGAGCTTCCACCTTTTCTGGGATGTTCCGCCAGAGCCATTGCGATCGGTTGCGGTAACCCTCACCGTGCTTGAGCCTCCGCTCACCCCGGATCTCTTTTTCTGGGCCCTCCAAATGTCGTTCCTGGAAGATGGTCAGCGGACCGGAGCCGGCCACCTCGGCCTTCAACATCATCCCCGGTACCCAGGGTCAACTGCGGCGAACTGGGGAGGCTACGGCCGCAACGGGCAGGAGCTCGGCGGCGAATTGTTCCTGCCTTCTTCACTGAACAACCCCAACACCTGCGATTTCGAATGGCGCCCAGGTACCCCGTATCGGCTCAGGGTCGAACCCTCACCGGTGACCGGCTGGCGGGGATCGATCACCGATCTTTCGACGAACTCCGAAGTGGTCCTCCGAGATCTGGAAGGGTCGGGCGACGCGCTCGGTGCCCCCATGGTCTGGAGCGAGGTGTTCGCCGACTGTGATGCATCCTCGACGGCGATTCGGTGGAGTGACCCCACGGTCGAGACCATGTCCGGCTACCTGATCCAAGTGACCTCAGCGAGAGTGAACTACCAGAGTGAGGCGAACGGCGGGTGCTCGAACACAACAGTCCTCGAAGGTGACACCGGCGTCGTTCAGCGCACCGCAGCCCAACGGCTCGTGTGGCCGGACGCAACCGTCAGCTTCTAGCTGAACCGGCGTGGGGTACCCAGCCCAGCGAAGTGATCTCGTCTGACCGGTACCATAGGTGGTCGACGGCGAGGCGGTTGGTGGAGAAGTTCGTGAAGGTTAGTACTGCGAGACCATTGTGCTGACGAGCGTGCTCGTGCTGCTCGGTCTTGCGGGCATGGCGTTTGCGGTCTGGCAGGCCCGATTGGTGATCAATCGGCCCCCGGTCGGTGTGCTGTGGCTCGTGGCCCTGGCACCGTTCGACGGCGTGTTGATCCTCTTCGACCTGCCCGGATTCGTGGCCGGGTGGAAGGAGGCGCTCGTCCTTGGGGTGTTTGCCCTCTCGTTCCTCCAACGCCATCGCTATGAGCGACCACCGCTGCCGCGCTGGCTGGTCCCGGCGATGGCACTCCTTGCCGTTTCGCTCCTGTCCGCAGCGGTCAACCCGTCGTTCGGTTCAGTCCTCTCACTGAAGGTTGGCTTTTTCTACCTTCTCGTGCCGGTGGCTCTCTGGTGGGTGCCGTTCAACGCGGCCGAACGGGACCGCCTCGTCTCGATCCTCATGGGTGTAGGTGTCTTCGTTGCGTTGATCGGCATCGCACAACAGATCGTTGGAGCGCCGGCACTGGTTTCGCTCGGCTACCAGTACAACGAGACGGTCCGCTTCGCCAGCGGCATCCTTCGGTCCTTCTCCACGTTCAACCAACCGTTTGCTTTCGCGTTCTTCGTGATGACCGTGATGCTGGTTGGTGTCCCGGTCGCCCTGGAGGAGAGGCGACGCCGCCGAAACGTCATCTTCATGGCGTGTATTCCAATCCTGCTCGTTGGCATGGCGTCCGCGGTCGTGAGGGCTGCGTTCCTGGGACTCGGTTTTGGTGGTCTCTGGCTGGCAGCTCACCGCTATCGGTTCGTCGGGCACGTGCTTGTTCCCGTTGTGATCGCACTGGCGCTCCTCCCCGCTGGGGCCGCGGCTGCAACCTTTTCCTCCACGAGCCTTTTCCAGCGGACAACGGGATGGGCCGAGGCAACCGTTGAGCAAGGCATCGAACCATTTGGTAGAGGCGTCGGCTCGGTCGGTGCAGTCGCCGAGCGGCTCCAATCCAATCGATCCGAGGCTGCTGCGGTGTTTCCCTCTCCCCCTGCCACCGTCCGCTATCAACCAGACAACTACTACGTGAAGACACTGGTCGAACTCGGGCCCATCGGATTGTGGCTGCTGGTGGCAACCATGGGGTTCGCCGTCCTGGAGGCTCGATCGAAAAGCCGGTGGGCTCTCGAGCGCCGAGATGCCAGCCTCGCGGCGGGAATCACAGCAGCGACGATCGCAGCGATCACAGCTGCCCTCGTCAGTGCGTATTGGGAGATCTTTCCGTCCGACCTTCTGTTCTGGCTCTTGTTGGGAGTTCTGCCATCGATCACGTCTACTACAACGCTGTCGCCCTCATCCCTTCGGGAAGTGGGGTCCAAACCTATGCCAGAGAGCTCATCGCCGCCGTCGCTGCCGGTCACGACATCGAGGTGAGCGCCCGCGTGCAGGAACGGAGCGTCGGCCTGCTGCCCGAGCGCGTTCGGGCCCACGTCGTCGGGGACAGCGACGGCGTGAAGCGCGCGATGCAGGCCGTCAAACCGGTCGAACGTTCGGTTCCCCGTGACGGGACGGTTGTCCACGGGCTCGATGTGGATCTCCCGCTGGGCGGGTCCAGAGCGACAGTAGCCACCGTTCACGATCTCGCGGTATTCGACGTTCCCTGGACTTTCGAGGGGTTCCGGTCCCGCGGGGAACGTGCGCTCCTCTCGTTCCACCTGAATCGAGCCGATGCGCTGATCTCTGTCAGCAACTTCACCGCCGAGCGGCTGCGAGAACGGTTCGGACTCGAATCAACCGTCGTCCACATCGCACCATCTCGCGATGTTGTCGAACCGACCGATGCCCAAGTTGCCGCAGTCCGCAAGAGGCTGCAGCTACCTGACCGCTTTGTCCTCTACGTCGGGACGGTCGAACCTCGAAAGGACGTAGCTGCGCTCGCCGAAGCCTGTCGTCGGATCCACGTCCCGCTTCTCATCGCCGGGCGACGCATGACCGCGCTGCCGGACGAGGACAACGTGCGGTCCCTCGGCTATGTCGACAGTGCAGATCTCGCCCCACTGATGGTCGCCGCCGCCGCCGTCGGCTATCCATCGGTCTATGAGGGGTTTGGGTTGCCCCCGCTCGAGGCTCTTCAAGCTGGGGCCGTGAGCGTTTCGACATCGGTCGGTGCCCTGCCCGAAGTTTTGGGTTCGTTCGACTATCCGCTGGTCCCAGCGGGCGACAAGAGCGCCCTCGTCGAGCTTCTCGGCGACGTCGTTGCCGATGAATCATTTCGAGCAGGGCTGCTGACCAAGGGCAGACGAGCACTCGGCCACCTCGGGTGGGAACGAACCGCCCGCGAGACCGTGCAGGTCTATCAGAAGGTGTCCTCTACAACGGAAGGTTCGGACAGGCATGGCTAGAGGAGCTGCTCAGGCAGGAAAGAACCTGACCCTGGATCTCGTGACCGACCTGGCAGCTGCTCGGGAGATCACCGAGGACTGGAATGACCTTGCAACTGAGGTCGAGGCTCAGCCGTTCGGGTTGCCGGCGTTGGCACTGTCCTGGTGGGAACACCTCGGAACCGGTGACCTCCGTGTTGTCACCGCGCGGTACGGCGACGGTCGGCTTGCGGGACTGGCACCTCTCTATGAACGATCGCGTGCTGGTGTCCGAACAACTCGCTTTCTCGGCTATGGCCTGGGAGCGATCGGGGGCTTGCTGACGCTCCCCAGTCGTGCCGACGTTGACGGCGCATTGTGGAACACCGCAATCGGCGATGGAAGGACGGTGCTCGCTCTCACCGACTACCAATCTCATGCCGCAGGTTTCGACTCACTACGCCGATCTGAGCGATGGGCCTTCCACGCAGAGCTGAGCGACGAGTGCCCAGTCGCCGATCTCATCAAGTATCCCGGGACCACCGAGCTGTTGAGCGAGCCATCCAAGTCCGGGGTGCGGAAGAAGCTGGCGAAGGCATGGAGGCGGGCTGACTCTGAAGATGTGGCTCTGAGAATCGATCGAAACGCCGAGGGTATTGGGGCGGCGATGGATCGAGTTAGGGGCCTCTACGACCGAGCCGAAGAAGCCAACCCCCGGCTGCACCTCGATCGGGCCCCATACGATCGCTTCCTACGTTCTGCGCTCCACGACCTCGCTCAACACGACCAAGTCGCAGTTCTCACCCTCGAGATCAACGGGCACCCGGCAGCGTTCGATGTGTACGTCCTCGCCGGCTCCGTGGCCTACGCGATCCTCGGAAGGTATGACCCCATGAGCGCTGAATTCTCTCCCGGGCTGCTTCTCATGGACCACGGCGTGCAGTGGGCGGCAGATCAAGGCCTCGGGCGGGTCGACTGGCAGCTGGGAGCGGATCCGTACAAACTGCGGTGGGCGACCGACACGTACGACACATTCACCGTCATGGCCGGGCCGCCAGCTCGAATCAGAGCGGCGCGTCCGGTGCTCTCGGCGGTCGAGGTTGCCTACAACCTGAAGGAGCGAGCCACATCGTGGCGGACCTGATTCACGCTCCGGGCGGCGTCATGGTTCTCACCAGCCGTCGCAGGGAGAACTGATCAGCTCGCCGACTTCCTGGGATTGAAACTGTTGAACTGCGGTCGCCGCTGCCTTGGGTGAGCCGTCGGCCGTGAACAGACCGAAATTGTCTTCGATGTCGCCTGCGTCGCCCTCAACGCGATCCCGAAGGTTGTACAAGAACAGGCGCTCGATCCAGTCGATCTGGTTGACACACCCAAGCGCTCCAGAGATCATCCGTGCCTGTGACTGGTCGGACACGGCTCGACTCGCATCGCCGGTTGGTGCCCCGTACTCGGTGATCCACAGCGGCATCGCCGACCCCGTCGATTCGCGTGCGAGATCCTGAATTGCGGGAAGTCGGCCGAAGAGGTTCCATGACCTGGACCTGTCGTCGGGGTCAGCTGGATAGCTGTACGGGTGGATTCCGACTGCGTCGATCGAGCCGGGCTCAACTGACGCGAAGAAGTCCTCCAGGAACGTTTCGGGTGCGATTTCATCCCCGGGTTCGTTCTTCGCAGGGGCGAGGCCGCCACTTATGACCCATGCATTCGGGTCAGCAGAACGGATGGCATCGGATGCGACGCTGACGAGAGCTGCGAAGGCGTAGGGGTCTGGGCCCGACGGCGCAGACCAGAACGACGCCACGTTTGGCTCATTCCAGATCTCCCAGGAGGAGAGGCCCCGTTCGCTGTAGCGCGCAACGCTGGCCGCTGCGAACGACGCAAAGTGTTCGGGGTCGGTAGGAGGGTGTTTGTCATCGGTGTCGGCTGGTCGGGCCCACCGAGGGGTATATGCCAGCAGGGCATGAACGGTGATGTCGTGGGAGCTCGCCGCCTCGACGATTCGGTCGGTGTTCGACCAGTCGTATTCGCCTGCGGTGCGCTCGATCCGTGACCAGTCGAAATCAAGCCGGAGTTCGTTGATGCCGAGGTTTGCCATCCGGCTGAGGTCGGCCTCCAGTGCGTCATCGTCGAGGTCGAGAATCGTTGCCCCCGGAGAGACCCCGAGAGTCATCGGGTGTTTCGTTGCCTGTGGGACGTCCCGATCTGTCGTCACGACGACGCCGACGGCGAGGAGCAGGACGACTGCGCCAACTAGGAAGAACGGCTTCACGCTGACGGTGGACCCCCGACTTCCGCGAGCTGGTGGTCAGGCCAAGACCCTGCTGGCCGCGCCAGATGGTAGAGAAACCGTGCGGACGAAGAATGTGCCCCCATCGTGAACCGAGGAAGTCGCAGTGGATCGACGTCGCCGGTGGCCCGCCCGTTGAGAAACGTACATGCCGACTGGTAGCCGGCGTCGAGAACTGCCTGGCGCACCGACAGATTGTGATGTCCGCTCGGATAGGCGATCGACCGGACCGGATCATCGGTCAGATCCTCGAGTGCGCGTCTCGAGCGACGTAGCTCGTCGTCGAGGTCGGCCCGATCGAGGGTGACCAGCGAGCGATGGCTGGCGGTATGGGATCCGAGGGCGTGCCCGTGTGCCACGGCCGCACGCAGTTCGTCAGTAGACATCGTTCGTTCGGCCCCGGGCCAAAACTCGGGCGGCTCGCCGGGCCGGTCCGTCGGAACGAAGATCGTCGAGGAGATGCCAGCGTCGTTGAGAACCGGCAGTCCCACACGAGCGACTCCTGCGAGTGCGTCGTCGAACGTGAATGTGATCAGACCGGTCGGGTCGTCACCGGATGCGAGAACCCTGGCGATGTGTGAGAGGTCGACCACCTGGAGGCGAAGCATTCTGATGAGGCGAACGTGGGACCGAAGTTGAGATTCAGTGACGGTCAGCTCGTCGATGCCTGGCTTCTGTGTAGCTCCGTCTTCCACCACGTTGTGATACGCGAGGATGACCGCCCCTTTGGGCACCGGCTTCATCGAAGTTGTCCCTCCTGGTTGGGGTTTGCGACGACCTGCTGGAACAGGTCGGCGAGCGCCTCGACGGCCACCGACATATCGTAACGCTCCTCGAATCGACGGCGTCCGGCTGCCCCCATCTCGTTGCGGAGAACCTTGTCGTCGACGAGACGCTGGAGGGCGGAATGGAGTGCGTTGGAGTCATTGGCCTGGACCAGAAATCCAGTCGTCCCGTGCACAACCATTTCGCTGACTGCGCCGGTGTCGACCGCGACGACAGGCAGGCCCGCTGCCATCGCTTCGAGCACCGCGTTGGGAGCCTGGTCTATCGGCGACGGAAACGCAAAGATCGAACAGTCTCCCAGAAGGTCCCACAGTCGGTCGTCCCCGGGTTCCAGGTCCGAGGCAATCATCACGTCCTGGTCGGTCGAGACCGGTTCGGGCGACACGATCAGCAGTTTGGCTTGGCCCGTAATTCGGGAGTATGCGTCGAGGAGCACATCACCGCCCTTTGCTTTGAACTGACGGCCGACGAATCCGATGGTCGGCTGATCGTCGGACCGGTCCGTTGTCAGCGATTGATTTTGCACACCGGAGATGCCGAAAGGAATCGTTCGGAGCGTTTTCGCCGGGATTTGGTAGTCGTCTTCGAGTGAGCGCCGAGACCACTTCGAGTTGGCCACGACCGCAGCGCATCGGCGGAGGGCGCGCCTCTCGATCGGTTTGGTGAGGGCAACCGACAACGGGGTGAACCTGGTCGGTGTCCGCTGGGGGATTCGATATGCGTTATGGACATTCGTTGTGTCCGTGCTGATGATCACCGGACGGTCATTGTTCAACATCAAGGCGGCGTTCTGGGTGTAGACATGCAACACGTCGTAGGTGCCGCGCCGCCGATCGACCGCTCGCCTCACCCAGTAGCTGAGGGCCAGCTGGGCTCGAAGTGGCTGGAAGTCGAGATCGAGCCGGGCAAGCCCCGGAACCCGCACGCCGACGATCCGGCGCAACAGGCCTGGCGGGGGAACGTCCAGGAACGACGCGTCGATTCGAGGGTGACCGCGAAATCCCGCTCTCAGGTGGTTGTGAACGGTTGCATGGCCGCCGATGTTTTCATTGACGAACAACACTCGGATCTTGGTTGCTGAACGGTCCGTCACGTGTCCGCCAAACCGGCGAGCACCGCAGCAAAGTTGGCACGGGAGTGGGTGAGCGAGAAGCTGTCGGCGACCTTCTGGCGGCCGACCTGGCCCAGTGCAACCCCGTGCGGAGGGTCGCTCAGCAGCGCAGAGATTGCGCCCGCCAGGGCGCCAGGGTCGCCAGGAACCACAGCGAGACCGGCTCCCGACGACACCTCGGGTGCTCCACCGTGGTCGCTGACCACAACCGGTATCGCCAGGCTCATCGCTTCGAGGACCGACAACGGTCCGGCCTCGGGCTCCACGCTGGCGGACACTGCAATCGACCATCGCCCCATGACATCGAGCGGACTGTCGGAATGGCCGAGGAAATCGACCCGATCATCGAGACCCAAGTTGCCTACCGTCTCACGAAGCTCCGCCTCGTAGGAGAGGTCTCCCGGAAAGGTTCCGCCGAGTATTTCGGCTCGAAAGGGTTGCTCGATCTGTGAGAGTGCTTTGAGGAAAACGCGGTGGCCCTTCCATTCGGTGAGCACTGCGCTGATTCCGACGATCGGAGGGTCGCCGACAGGCTTGGCTACCGGCACCGGCCACTTGACGCCATTGCGTACAACCGTGGATTTGATCCCGAGGGCGGCCGGCGATTCCATCGCGGCGTCGGACACAGCCACGGCAAGCGTGACCGCATGACCTCCTATCCGGGCGACGAGCCGAAGGTCTCTTCGGGTGATCACGTCGTGAACCAACCAGCACACCGGTGTCGTGACCCGTGCCGGCACCAGCGCCGGCAGCGACATCACCGAGTTTGCGAGAATCACATCGAATCGGTCAGCGAAGCGGCGGACTATCCGAGCCATCTGGAGATTCCTGCCGGCCAACGAGAACAACGACCGCGCCTTTGAACCCCCGGTCAGTCGTAGCTCGGGCGTTTCGATCCATGCGATCCCGGCCTGTTTCGCAAGGTGCGCCAGCGGCCCAGGGGGGCATGCGAGCGACCATTGCTCTCCCCGCGTAAGACCGAACGTTGCGTAGTCGATGAGCACTCGCTCAGCTCCGGAAACAAGCGAGGTCGGCGAGAGGGCAAGCACTCTGAGTGGTGTTTCCTCACCCGTGGTTTGTTGCATCCAGTACTCCTCCTGCATACTCAACGCTCATGGATACGTCGATGGCAAGGTCCGAGAGGGCCCTCGTCGTCGATGTGAAACGGTGCGCATGGTGGTTGGGCGCAACCACGGTTGGACTCGGGGTCGCCAGCTACACGATGCATCTGGTCACGCGCGCTGCAGGTACCAATTCGATCGCAGCGTTGGATGTGGGCGATGAGGTGAGTCTTGGCACCTGGTTCGAGAGCTCTCTGTTTCTGGTCGCCGCGTTGGCCCTGTTCCTCGCTGGTCGCCAGGAGCCGCCTTCGGGGAGGTTTTTTGGGTGGAACACCTTGGCCGTGGTGATGCTGGCGCTGTCGATCGACGAGGCCGTTTCGGTGCACGAGCGCGTCGGCGGTGTCGTGGAGAAGGTGGTAGACGGTTCCGGCTACCTTCACTACATCTGGGTCGTCCCCGGAATGATATTCACCGGTGTTGTTGTGTTCGGACATCTCGGCTGGCTTCGCTCGCTCCGGCCAAGCACCCGCAATGGGATGATCGCTGGCGGAGCACTGTTCGTGTCGGGGGCCGTTGGTCTGGAAATCGCCGCAGGGCCGCTCGCCGAGGCGAAGGAGGACACGTTGGCACTGGTAACCCTCATCGCCATCGAGGAGTTCCTCGAAATGGCGGGCCTGTCCGTCTTCATCGTTGCGGTACTCCGGCACCTGCAAGGCGCTCGCGATGCCGTTGTGATCAGATGAGGAGGAATCCACGCAGGGTCACCGGGACCGTTGTTGACCGGACAGGACCAGTTCAGCTTGTTCGAGGATCCGTTCGGCAAAGGATTCCTCGGAGAACAGCGACGCATGCTTCACGATGAGAGACTCATCGCTCGGCAGGTCCGCCGCGATCAGAGTTGTGGCGAAGCGAGCCACGAGATCCTCCCGAATGGGACTGTCCTCCAGAAGAACTCCGGTGGTCCCGTGGATCACGGTGTCGAGTAGGCCACCTCGGTTGACTCCGATGACGGGAGCACCATGGGCCATTGCCTCGACCGGCACGATCCCAAAGTCCTCGACGCCGGGGAACAGCAAAGCCCGGCACCGTCGATAGAGGTCGTGAAGTTCATCATCGGAGACCGAGCCCAAGAATCGAACCGTGGGCCCGGCAATTTCCTCGCATCGGGCACGGAATCGTCCGTCACCGGCCACGACGAGCTGCACACCTGCCCGGGTAGCGGCCTCGATGGCGATGTCGGCCCGCTTGTAGGGCACGAGCCGGCCGGCGAGCAGGAAGAAGTCCTCTCGGGGTGTTGTCCGGGTGAGAATCGGGTCGGTGTCGAGGTCCACCGGCGGCGGAATCACAACGCTTGGACGATTCCACCACCGAGAGATTCGACCCGCAACCTCGGTGGAGTTCGCAATCAGAATGTCTGGTTTCTGGGCGGCGCGGCGGTCGGCTCGACGTTGGGTGGCAGCAAATGCCGACAGTGCGCTGTTGGAAACTGGACCCGGCGCGTCGGCGGACCTCAGCACGGGATCCCACATCCAGCGCGCAGGGCTGTGGACGTAGCTGATCGTGGGAATGTCGCTCTGAATCCGAACGCGGTTGGAGAATGCATGGTGGCTCAAGACGACCAACTCGGTGTTGGATGGGATTTCCAGGGACGCCATCGCAATCGGCAGAAGGGGTAGCAGGTGGCTGTATCTGCCGTCGCCGCGATAGAGACGCTGAAGCGGAGAACACACCGGGTTCAAATCGCGGAGGGCGGGATCGAGAATCTTCTGGTCGATGATCGGTGACAGGAGAGTTGACCGCGGCCAAAGGCGGGCGAGTGCCGCCACGACCTTCTCCGATCCGCCCATTTCGGTGAATCGCTCATGAACGATTGAGGTGGAGATCGATTTCACTCGTGATCGACGGCGGTGGAAGGCCACGGCGCGGATCGACGTCCCATCCGAAATCCACCGTCGGTGTAGAGCACGATTCCGGCCAGCCGGGCACCGACGGCTCGCATCCGGTCGATCAAGTCGATCACTTCGGCTTCCTTCAGGCGCATCGGGTCGAAGGCGAGCACCGTTGCCTCGCCGAACTGACGGGCGACGAGCAGGGTGTCGTCGATCGATGAGCTCGACGTTGTACTCAACACGACGCAGTCTGCTCCGGACGCCTTGACGACCTCCCGTGTTGCGGAGACCCTGTCGAACCCGGACAGGTCCGCTGGCGACGAGCCGGCGCTGAGCACAGCGGCAGGGTTGGAATCGCTGGCCCGGCGGACCACCGATCCGAGGGGTTCGCCGCCGGACAACACTTCGGCAAGGCCGGGCGACCTGGGATGGCCGAAGTGTTGGTGGAGTATCGGCTGAGCGAGATCGGCATCGACCAAGAGCACGCGGCTGCTGAGGCCCGCTGCTGTCCGGGCGAGCAGGGCAGCCGGTTCGGTTGACGGTTCCGGTCCGCGTTGCACGATCGTGATGAGCCGTCGATCGGCGAGATGGGTGGTGAAGAATGGGAGAAGCGAGCGGTTTTGTGCTCGTTCCGAACGTAGGTCGGCTACCGGAATCCCGGTGATCGCTTCGAGTACGGGACCCGGTTCGACCGGGTTGATGCGGCCCCGCAACTTCCTCCAGACGACAACCGACTCGGCGGCGACCAGGGCGCTCACGATGGCGGCCACGACAGCATTTCCGGTTGGACGAGGAGAAACCGGGGAACCTGGGATGTCCGCAGGAGAGATGACCGTTGCGACAACGTCGCTGGAAGATGAAGTCCCCTCGGCCGCGAGCGCTTCCGCCATGGCCTGGGCCAAGGCAGTCGCCTGCTCAGCTGTGGTCGCAGCCGCCGTTACCTCGAGAAACCCCGGTGTTTCGCGCTGCTCAACTTGGACCCGATCATCCGCATTTGAAGCGTCGAGGTCGTTGTCGCCAGCTGCCGCTGCCGCAGCATCGAGCACCTGGGGAGAGAATGCCAGCTCGGCAAGTGATCGGGTCTTGAACCGGGTTGTGGACCCGTCGTCAAAAAGCTCCTCAGGCAACTGCACACGCAGAACGGCAGTGGATTCGTACCGCGGTTCGGCCGAGTTACTCCACACGTACACCAACGCGCCCACGGTGGTGGAGACGGCGAGAATCAGTACCCAGTGGCGAGCCATTTCTCGGAGGTGACGGCCGAATTCGGCCTCGGGTGGCTTCACCCCGGCGTAGGGCGCTGTCATTTCTTGACGCTCGGGAACAGCTCACGCACGGTCCGCATCAGGATCTTGAAATCTCCCATCAAAGACCACGATTCGACGTAGCTGTTGTCGAAACGAGCTCGTTCGGTAATCGAGGTATCTCCGCGTAGGCCACTGACTTGAGACAGGCCCGTGAGGCCCGAAGGGACACGATGCCGGTAGTTGTAGCGGCGGTCTCGGGTTGCGAACTCGCCGACAAAATACGGACGTTCCGGTCGCGGTCCGACGAAACTCATTTCGCCCTTCAAAATGTTGACCAACTGTGGCAGTTCGTCGAACGAGGTGGCACGGAGAGCCCGCCCCAACCTCGTCGGACGTCGCGTTGTCTCAGCAGCCCATTCGGTGTTGGCAGCCTGTTCGGGGGCGTGCGGGAGGGAGCGGAACTTGAGCATCTCGAATCGTTCGCCGTTGATGCCAACCCGCTCTTGGCGGAAGATCACCGGTGCACCCATCGTGACGCGAATCGCAACCGCGATCCCCAACAAGATCGGACTGAGCAACAGCAGCATGATTGCTGCAACGACGCGATCCAGCACGAGCTTGATCCTCCATTGGAGGGTTCGGTGAGCGGCTCGGCGGAGTCGGCGCAGCGACAACGACCGAACATGTTCGACCTCGCCGGGGTTCCCCAGGTCCAGTTCGTACAGCCTCGGGACCAGAAAGAACTCGGCCTGCTCCCGGTGGTACCGCTGGAGATACTCGACCAGTTGAGAGTCGGGAAGTGAGGAGTACCCGATCACGACGATGCTGGCGTCGCTCAGTCGAATGGATTGTCCCAGGCTCGTGCTGGTCAACACCGGTAGGTCTCGTTCGACACCCGGGAGCGGTTCAGGATCGTGAAATGCCACCGGGGTCAACCCGTATTCGGGGTAGTTGGCCAGCACCTGTGCGACCTCGACTCCGACCAGCCCGGCCCCAACGATGAGGGTCCGGTGTCTGACCATCCCCGAGCGGCGAACCATTCGAAGCAACCAGTAGCCAAAGGCTCGCACGAGAACCAGCGCCACACCTGTGAGCCCTATTGCTCCCCACCAGTCGCGGCCGTACCCGCCACCGAGCAACGGCAGGGTCGCAGTGCCGCTTTGGCTGAGCATGTAGACCAGCGAACCGGCAATGAAAACGGCGCCCAGAAGGCCAGGTGTGTCGTGAGCCGCGCTTGGCGCCAGTCGTGACCGGTACAGCCCGCGGCTCCCGTTGAGAGCCAGGACACCGAGGGCGACCGCCAGTGTTCGGATCGGCGACTGGTCGAGAAGGGTCAGTGTGATGATGACCGCGCTGACGTCGCCGAACATGAACCACGGTGGGGTCCCGAAATTGCCCAGAGTCGACCCGAGCCCGGATTCTTCGAAAGTTGGTTCCTGACTTCGGTCTTGAAGCCGGATGGAGTCCGAAGTGGATACCGATCGGTCGTGTATCGCGTCCGCGGTCGATGTCTCGGCCGCGTCGCCGCGCTCTCGCTCCCACTCATGCGTTCTGTGAAGTAAAACCATTCGCCGCTTTCCCGCCTTGACCGGATGCACACTTCTCTACGTCCGTAAGCACAAAATCTACGAGCGGTTCGACGCAAGTGCCAACATGTCGATCAACATTGCTCACCTGCGTTGTCGACCACGCTGTGTGGGGCAGGAGTCATTCTCGAACAGCGACTTGGTTCGACAATCAGATCCACACGGGTGCTCGGAGATCCAATCCTGGTACGGTCGCCGGTCGAGTGTCATGAGAAACGAACCAGAGCTGGACCCATCGACGACCACTGAAAGTGGCAAGAACTCATCTGTCGAGGAGACTGTGAACGTGGGCACGTCACCATCGCAGAGCGATGATTCCGACGAAATCGCCAGACTTGTCGAGGAGCGGAATGCGCTCTCGGCTGCATTGGCGTCACGAACCGAACAGCTCCGCGAAGTCCTCAAAGACCTCCATGAGGCACACCAAGAGTTGGCCCGGCTCCGCGCCGACCACGAATCGACTGACTCATCGATCGACTGGAGCGGCATTCTGCACCCGGACCAGTCCGACTAAGCAGGTCGGATCGCCCGGCAACGCCATGCGGATTGCAGCGCCATGCGGATTACTGCCTTTCGCCTTCATCGGCGACCGCAGGTTGAACGACGTCGTCGCCCGTGAGCCCACCCGGGCCGAAGAGCCCGAACTTCAGTGCTGCCAACGTGTAGGTGCTGGCGGCAACACCTGCAGCAACTGCCCAGGGAGCGAAACGCAGTGTCATCCACGTGGCTGCGACCGAAACGAACGCCACCGGGAGCACGCGCCAGAGCACGCCCATTTGAACTGGCCGCAGGCCGGGCAAGCGGAGCAGATGAAACCAGAGCAGGCCCAGGACCACCGCGTTGGTTGCGACGGTCGCCCACGCGGCTCCCTCGTAGGAGTATCGCGGAATGAGATACAAGTTCAGGCCGATATTCAGCGCCAAGCCAACCGCACCCACCATCGGGTACGCCCGATTCCGGCCTGCTGAGACCAGCACGTAGATCGCCAACTGAGTGAAGAAGCTCATCGAGGCGCCCAGGATCAAGATCTGGGTCGCTGCAGCGGCAACCTCGAAACGGGCCCCGTACAGCAAACCCAATGCGTCGTCGGCAAAGAACCCGAACCCGATCAGAGCGAGCCCGGCGCAGTACAGCAGTAAGGAGGCGCCCCGCAACAAAGCGGCCCTGAAGCGATCGATATCGTCAGGCCACGACCGTACGAGCACGGTGAGGATCGGAACCGTGACAGCGGTCGAGGTGAATCGCGCCAGGTCCGCAAACTTGGCTGCGACTCCATAGAGACCCACCACGCCGAGCGTGTCGAGCTGAGACAACATCACAGCGTCAACCTTGTTGTACAACGTCACGAGCGCACCTCCGATGGAGAGCGGAACGGCTTCTTTGATCAGCTCCCACCAGTGCCTCGGTTCGACGCAGTACTTGAACTCGATGAGACGGCCGGCGCGGCGCATTTTGAACAAGACGATGACAAGCTCGGCTGCCACCGCCGGCACGTAGAACCAGAGAACAGCTCCACCTCCCACGACAACAGCAACCGTGAGGGCCAATTGGGCCGCCTGGCCGATCACTGTTGCCACCGCTACCGAACCCATCCGGAGGTGTGCCTGGAAGGCGAGGTCATACCCCGCAGACGGTGTAGCGATCACAACGACCACGCCAGCGATGGCGGTGGCCTGGACAACCTGACTGTCGTAGCCTCCGAGCACAACCACGGCAATCACGGTGATGTAGCCGAGGAGCCCGAGCATGGTTCGAAGAACGACGTACGAGCCGGCAAACCGACCGGGATCGACGCCGGGTTCTGTTACGCCTTTGATGGCGACCCGACCCAGGCCGAGTTCGGTTACTACCGATGCCATACCCAGAATGCTGAACACGAGCGTGAAACGCCCGAACTCGCTTTCGGTAAGCGATCGAACGATCAAGACCGTGCCCGCCCAACCCATCGCAGCAACAGCGAGCCGCCCGCCCAGCAGAGCGCCAGCATTGGTGGTGATCTGGCTCGATTCACTGCGCGTCGTTGTGATCATGATGATGAAGAGCTATGTCCGGTCGCCCTAATCGAGGCAGGGTAGGGGTCTCACCCCGCAACGGCGAGCCCTTTCGACCAGCAAAGGTTCTCGAAGCTTGCTCGGACTCGGTTGGGTGAACGGCGCGCTCGCAGTCGGATCGGCGCCGGGTGC
>JBLYYW010000011.1:0-4373 GCA_048550155.1 Acidimicrobiales bacterium
GGCGAGTTCACCGAGTTCTTCTTCGACCCACTCCACAACAATCCCATCGCCAGAGACGCCGCCGTCCGGCTGCTGCGAAGCTTCGACATGAGCCACGTGACCGACCTCCCGACGATCCACCGTCAACTCAACGTGCCAGTCAAACTCGTCTGGGGTGATCGCGACCCATTCTTCCCCGTCGAGCGGGCCAAGGCCATGGTGCCAACGTTCCCGAACGCCAGCATCGACATCATCGAAGGCGCTGGGTTGTTCTCCCACGAAGAAGCCCCAGCGCAAGTCGCAGCAGCGCTACTCCCCACACTCAGCAATTCACCGATCAATTGACCCAAACGTTTGCTTGGCTCGCAAGGCCTGTCAGGCCAGAAGCTCTCTTCAGATGCGAAGGGTCGAACAGCAGATCAGGCCTTTCTCCATCGGGTGATGCGTTGGGGGCTTGAACGTGGGATCCGTTCGACTTCGCAGCGGGCTTCCATGTCGGTCTTGGTGTAGCGGACGTAGTTGGTGAGTCGGCCTTTGGGGAAGAGTTCGTGGTTGCCGTAGCGGTCTTGAGCGGCGTTGACGACTTCTTGCAGTTTGATCGTGCCGTCGGGGTCGGCGTTGGCGTCGATCATTTCAAGGATGAGGTCGTGGACGGCTTGGTATTGGTCTTGGTCCATGGTCCAGCCGTCGAGGCCGCCGGGGCGGGTGGCGTTGAAGATTTCGACTCGTCCTTTCTCGGCGCGTGACTCGGCGTCGGCTTGCCATGCGGACTCGGGGACGGGTCCGGAGTGTTCGTCTCGTTCGATGTCGGCCATGTGCTCCAGCGTGTCAGTCGACAGCGCTGGTCCTGAAGTTGTGTTCGGATCTGCGAGGGCCTGCAGCGGAGATGGTCATGCTGTTTCCAGTTTGTGGTTGGCGAGGAGGTGTTGGCCGGTGAGCGACTCTTTGGCGTTGCTAATGTCGGCGGGTGGGCCTTGGTAGACGATGGTGCCGCCGGCAGTCCCGGCCCCTGGCCCGAGGTCGATGATGTGGTCGGACCGGGCGATGACGTCGAGGTCGTGCTCGACAACGATGACACTTGCGCCGTTGTCGACGATGCGGTCGAGCATCTCGATGAGGTGTGCCGTGTCAGCGAGATGCAGCCCGCTGGTGGGTTCGTCGAGCAGGTAGATGTTGGCGTCGCCCGCGAGTTCGATCGCCAGGCGAAGCCTTTGACGCTCCCCGCCCGAGAGAGTGGAGAGAGCCTGTCCAAGGGCGACGTATCCGATGCCGACGTCGACGAGGGAGTCGAGCATCGGGCGGATTTTGGTTTCGTCTGCGAAGAATTCGGCGGCTTCGGTGATCGACATGGCGAGCACGTCGGCGATCGACCGCTCGGCGAGTCGCAGCGCGAGGACATCGTCGCCGTAGCGGCGCCCATCACACGTGGGACATGGTGAGGGGATCGAGCCGAGGTGAGCGAGGTCGGTGTAGACGACTCCGAGGCCGTTGCAGTCGTCGCAGGCGCCGTCGGAGTTGAAGCTGAACATGCTTGGCTTCACGTCGTTGGCTTTGGCGAACAGGGTTCGAATGTGGTCAAACACTCCGATGTAGGTGGCAGGAGCCGAGCGTTGGGACCCCTTGATCGGTGACTGGTCGACGAAGACGATGTCGTCACGATCGGGGATCGCATCGGTGAGGGTGCTTTTGCCGGAGCCGGCGACACCGGTGATTGCCACGAGGACGCCGAGGGGGATGTCGACCGACACGTTGTCGAGGTTGTTCGCCGATGCGTCGGTGATCGAAATCGATCCTTCCGGTTGGCGTGTCTGGATCTTGATCGGCTGGCGCTTGCCGAGGTGTCGCCCGGTGAGCGTCTTGGCCTTCTTGAGTTGTGCGACGGTGCCTTGGAAACAGACGGTGCCGCCATCGGCTCCTGCGCCGGGACCGATGTCGATGACGTGATCGGCAGCAGTGATCACGTCAGGGTCGTGTTCGACGACGAGGACGGTGTTGCCCTTGTCGCGGAGCTGTTCGAGGAGCCCGATCATTCGGGCGGTGTCGTGGGCGTGGAGGCCGGTGGTGGGTTCATCGAACACATACGTGACATCACACAGCGCCGAGTCGAGGTGGCGGACCATCTTCACCCGCTGTGCCTCGCCGCCTGACAGGGTGCCGGCTTGGCGGTCGAGGCTGAGGTAGCCGAGGCCGATCTCGACGAGGTTGTCGAGCATCGACGACAACGACGCCACCAGCAGACCCATACCGTCGAGATCGAGACGGCGAACCCATTCGGCGAGCTGATTGATCTGCATGGTTGAGCACTCGGCGATCGTCACCGCATTGATCGAGCAGGATCGTCCCGCTTCGCCGAGCCGGGACCCATCACAGGTCGGGCAAACACCAAAGGTGGCGGCTGCTTCGACGGCGCGCCGGACATGGGGTTTTAGCGACCCGATGTCTTTGTCGAGATAGAGCCGTTGGATCTTGTCGAGCACGCCTTCGTAGGCGAGGTTGTAGCTCCCGGTGCTGACGCTGTCGCCCTCACCACGCAGCAACTGGTCGAGGTCTGCTGTCGACCACTTCGACAGCGGCTTGTCGTTGTCGAACAACCCCGACCCGGCGTACACCTTCCAGAACAATGAGTCGACCGCGAAATTGGGGAACACGATCGCCCCGTCGTTCAACGACAGACTCCGATCCAGCACCTGATCGAGATCGAGAGCGGACACGCGCCCGACGCCCTCACAGACGTCGCACATGCCTGTCGGGTCGTTGAACGACAACTCGCTCGGCCCGCTCACCGCTGGCTTGCCCGCCCGGGCGAACAGAATCCGCAGCATCGTCCACGTGTCGGTCGCAGTGCCGACGGTGGAGCGCAGGTTGGCGCCCATGGGTTCCTGGTCGACCACGATCGCCGCTGACAAATTCGACAACGAATCGACATCGGGGCGTGGCAACGACGGCATCAACGACTGCAAAAACGCGTTGTAGGTCTCATTGATCAACCGCTGCGACTCGGCCGCGATCGTGTCGAAGACCAACGACGACTTCCCGGAGCCCGACACACCGGTGAACACCACCAACTTGCCCTTTGGGATGTTGAGATCGACATTGCACAGATTGTTTTGACGGGCACCCCGGACTTCGATCGGCGGCGCCGAACGGTTCGCCATCTCACACACCGCCAGACGCGACGCGGCCGGATTCGACGTAGGTCTTCAACTGCTCAAGGTCCTTCACGTGCAGTTTGCGAGCCCACCTCGACATGACCGCTTGTACGAGATGTCGGAGACCGAACGGCAACGGGATCTCGGCCTCGAATTCCAAGTCAGCGCGAGTCCGGTTCTCACCTAGCGGCAAGGCAGCGAAGTCGACTCTCGGGGTGATCGTTGTCCCGAAGGGCCCCTTGTTCTCCAGCCGATTCGTGACACGGAGATCGTATACCTCGACGATGCGTTGTCGACCCTGCGGGTCACCCTTCTTGTTCCGAAAGACGATCTCGGAGCCTGGTGAACGACCATCGCCCTCGACTCCGCAGGCGAACCCGGTTGCTTCGGGCCATGCCGACCATTCCATCACGTGCTCCTGATCGAGTTGGGCTTCGAACACCCGCCCGGCTGCGGCATCGATCTCGATCGTTTCGGTCCACTTCATCATGGGTCTGCAACTCTCTACGCTCGTCTCGTGCTAAACTTTGATACTCGAATGGTTCGATGATCAAGATAATTGGGGGATGGGATGGAACGCAACACAAGCGAACTATTCATCCAGATTCGTGCCCTCGGATCCGCAATGGAAACCTTCGAACGTGCCGCAAGCCAGGCGCTCGGCATCAACCGCTCCGACCTCCAGGCCCTCAACGCCCTCGAACACGGGCCACTCAGCCACGGCCACCTCGCCGACCGACTCGGCCTCACCAGCGGAACCGTCACCACCCTCGTCGACCGGCTCGTCGTCGCCGGCTACGTCGAGCGCCAACCCGATCCCACCGACCGACGTCGCAGCGAAGTCGCACTAACACCGACCACCTACCAGGCCTTCGCCCGCGTCTACCGCCCGTGCGGAGAGGCCGTCGCCCACGCCCTCGGGGACCTCGACGACGACGCATGCCAATCAGCCGTGAGCGCGCTCCGACTCGCAGCCAGCGCAATCAACGGGGCCGCCACGCAGCTCGCACGCTGATGCCTACCTCGTCGGCGGAGTCCGCATTCGGCCCGAACGAGACCCAACTGCGGAACTTGACAGCACTGGTCATGCCAGTTCGTGAATCGAACACTTGTTCGGTGTCGGAGGGGGGACTTGAACCCCCACGTCCTTGCGGTCACTGGCACCTGAAGCCAGCGCGTCTGCCAATTCCGCCACTCGCGCAAGTGGAAGTCGAAACGCTAGCGCCCGTGTCCCGCGATCCCCAC
>JBLYYW010000012.1:0-7783 GCA_048550155.1 Acidimicrobiales bacterium
AACTCGGTGGCCCGTTGACCCAAGACCGATTCGAGTTCATCGAGGAGCGGGATGTCTCCGTCGGCCCATCGGCGACGAGCAAGATCACGCTCTTTGGTGCGATCACGTTCGAGCAATCGCGCATCTTCACGGGTCAATCCGGCTGTTCTCGCCGCCGATGCCATCAGTCCCGGCGAACCAAGCAGGTCGTTGAGACATTGCTCAGGGGTCAAGGTCGGCCAGTGCGCCAGCAGGAAACGGCGGACCTCTTCATGTGCGACAAAGGATTCGGTGGCGTCTTCGACTGAGAAGAATGCCGGGTCATAGACCTCGTCGACCAGCGCGTCGATCACGCCCGAACGGAAGAGCTCCGCCCCGTCGTTGTGGGTAGCGGTGCGCGTGGCCCTGTCGAAGAGCCGTTGACAGTTTGATGCCGACAATACAACCCTGCGTGACCCATAAAACAGCCGCAATCCCTCGGTGGGGCGACGCTGACGATCACGAACCGCAGCCCGCAGAAAGCTCACCATCTCAGCCCGCCCCTTTATGTCGGCCACCTCGGTTGACTGCGGGTGGCCGCGCAAGGCCGGGAAGAGCTCGGCCGGAATCGCGCTGAGAACACCGGTCTCTCCCAAACTGGGCAGCACGTTGCTGACGTACCGAAGAAACCTGCGGGTGGGTCCCACAATCAGCACTCCCCTATCGGAGAGTTCATCCCGCTGGTCGTACAAGAGGTACGCAGCGCGGTGGAGAGCGACCACCGTCTTGCCGGTTCCAGGCCCGCCCTGCACGATGAGCGGGGTGTTCGCTGGTGCTCGGATGATGGCGTCCTGTTCGGATTGAATGAGCGCCACGACCGACTTCATCTGACCCTGGGTGGGTGAGTTGACCGCCGCCAGTACTGCCGCCTCACCGCGGAGCGGGGCAGAGGTCGAGAGGAGATCCAGATCCAGTACGTCGTCGGAATATCCCATCAGCTCGGCATCGATGCCACCTTCGCCGTAGTGGAACTGACGGCGCGACCGAACATGGTGCCGTTCCAGCGGGGTCGCTCGATAAAAGGGAACCGCAGCTGGTGCCCGCCAATCGATCAGCAGCGTGTCGTCACCGCTGAACACCGAGATTCTCCCGATGTAGCGATGTTCGGCACTGTCGGTTGTGAAACGGCCGAAAGCCAACGCTGAGCCCTGTCCCTCCAACTCACGTACCCGATTCGCAGCGTGCATGGCGCGGATTGCGGTCTGTCGGACCTGAGCGGCCCGAACCGCGGTGTCCGCCTCGGCGTCCTCGTCGATGATGTCTCGAATGCCCTCGGCAGCCGCATCGGCAGCCTCGTTACCGAGAAGTCGAGCCGACTCACGCGCCAGACCCAAATGAGCCTCATGTGCGGCTCGAATGGTGGCCAGGTGCCGCCGTTCGCCTTCGAGTTCAGCGTCGGGGCCCATCGCCGACCAGGCTACCGATCTCTTCCCGTACTCGACCCTCCCCACTCGTCGCACCAACCGCGAAGCACCACCACCGATACCCGAGCTACCCGGCCCATCGGAACCTCTTGGAGATCCCGGGATTGCCACCCAGGGCGGATGTCAACGAGACGGGCAGTTCATGGGCCAAGACGTCCCACATTCGATCGAGAAGTTCAGCTTCCATCAAATCCACCACGGTTACCTGCTTGGTCGATGACCGACGGAGCTCATCGGCGGTTGCGCGAATGCCGAGCAACGCTGCGGCTACGCCGAGATCGAGCGGAGCAGCACCAGCGGCGCGAGCGGCGCGCACCCGCGCTTCGGTGTCGGCCGCGATTCGGTCGACGAGGTCATCGACCAGCTCGTCGTACTCGGCACGGGTAGCTCGACCGGACCGGAGAAGCAATGTCTGGGTTGCGCTCTTCCCGGCCCGGGAGGTGAGATGAACGATCTGAGCTCGTACGCCGAATACCCACGCCTCTCGTCTGGATCTGGCTGTCTGTGGTGGTGGCGGAGGTGGGAACGGCGCCGGGATCGACTCGGCGAGGGACACGTGCAATCCTCGGTCGTATTCCTCGCGAGCCTCAGCATTGCCCAGAACTCGCCACGCTTCTGTGAGCCGGGAGATCAGGAGCGTGTCGGGAGATACTTCACCAGTGGAATCGGGATGCAACGATCTCATTCGGGCTCGGTAGGCACGGCGCACCACTTCGAGTGGTGCGTCGCGGGGAACGCCGAGAGCGTCGTAGTGGGTGCCAGGCACCTTCCCATTCTGGCCTAGTCGGCACGTCCAGCGGGCTCTCTTGCCGTTTCCGGGTCTCCGACAGAGAGTCTTCTGGAGAAATATTGGCAATTGCTTCATGTCGAAGCATCTAGATCCGATACAACTACAGCTGGATGTCTAGGCATCCACGGCCCACTCCAGGCGGCATCCTGAGGGCCGAGAGTTAAGAAGTGGTCAGCGGTCGCAGTGCGGCCGTTGGCCACGTTTTGCTGAGCTACTGTTGCGGCCAGTGGATTTGAAAATGATTGTCTCCGACCTCGACGGAACACTTCTGAACGACCAATCGGTGATCTCAGACCGCACAACACAAGTTCTGCGTACGGCCTCCGCGGCCGGGGTTGTGGTAGTGGCCGCAACCGGCCGGAGCATCTATTCGGCTCTTGATCTGCTTCGCCCGGTCGGTGTTGTCTCTTGGGCTCTGTGCTCGAATGGGGCAACCAAGTTCCATCTTGACGAGGAGCGGTTGGTAGATCACCGCCTGATTCCCTACGGGGACGTGGACGACTTCGTGATGCGCGTCCGGCGCCGGTACGGCGAGGTCGGTCTCGCGTGGGAGACCGAATCGGCGCTCCAGTGGGACCACTTCTATCAGGCCCATCGCGATCGGCTCGTGCCGCGCCCCGAGCGCCAGGAAGGCAGAATCGCGCCGTTCCCCGCCGGCTCCGATCTGGTGAAGTTGCTGATCACCCACCCGTACCGAACCCACGATGAATGGCTCGCTGACCTCAAGCCGTTGATCAGCCCCACCATGGTTGCGTCGACCTCGGGAACCGACTTCGTCGAGATCACCCACGCCAGCGCCACGAAAGGCCAGGCTATTGCCGACCTCTGCGCTGAACTCGCAATCGATCGCGAGAACGTGGCCGCATTCGGCGACCAGACCAACGACGTCGACATGCTCCAGTGGGCAGGACGCGGCTATGCGATGGCGAACGCAGCTCCGGCGGTCAAAGAAGTCGCTAGCCATCATGCCCCGCACCACGCAGAAGACGGAGTCGCTCAGGTGATTTCCAGTCTGATCGACCCCTGCTAGCTCATGGGTAGGGTCTGGTCCGTACCGCTGCTGGCTGTCGCATGCGTCTTCGTCGGCGTACCCGTGCACGCTGCACCGGTTGCGGTGGGGGGAGAATCCCCGATCATCGAATCGACCAGCGTTCGACTCTCATCGGTGGGTCGTGACGTGCTTCCGGTCCAGGGCGGGTACGTGGTCCTCTCCGAAGCCGATCTCGGGCTGACCGAGGTTTCATTCGTGGCGGTAGGTACACCGCTGATGACCGCAGGCCGGGCGGGGCCTGAGGTGGTGGTGCTCGGCGAAGTGGCTGCCCAGGGCACTCGCCTCGTGGCGGTTGACACTGCCGGACGGGCCGCCTTCGAGGCCGGTGAGGCAGAAAGCCCGCTGGATCCGGTGTTGCGGATCTTCCGGACCCCGAGCGACGAGTTTGGGTCTTTCGAAGAGACCGGGGTCGCGGTTCTGCCGGACCCGATCGCATCGGGAATCCGACGCTTCGGGACTGCTCTCGCCATTGGAGGAAACGCAATCGCGGTCGTGAGCGAAACGACGTCGAGCAATGATCGGGTGGACATCTTTCGGATCAGTCAAGAGGGCACGGCTGCGTGGTCTCAGGAACTCAATCCTCGAACTCTCGATACCAGCGTGGCCGTCTCGACGTCGGGCGCAACCATTGCGCTCAGCGGTGTGAACCGTCTGGCGGCGTCGGGCGAAGTGATCGTCAATCGAATCGGACCTGCGGGCTGGATTCCCACGCAACGGTTCCTGCGAATCGGGGGAGGCCCGGTGCTCTTGAAGAACGATCGGATGGTCGTGCAACGAAACAGTTTCTTCGCTCGTCCGTCGGGCTCTTGGACCGTGATCGACTCGCTTCCCGGCCGTCCCTTCGAAGTCCGAAGCGAGCTACCGGTCGAGGGCAGCGCCATCGACTTCATCGGTGGTCTCGTCGTGGTGGGCGACCCGGAGAACGAGCTTGTCTACGTGCTGGAGGAGACCGGGTCGGAGTTCCGTTTCACCCAAGCGATCCGTCCCCAGCGGGCCGGGTCGAGCGGCGACTCGTCCCAGTTCGGGACTTCCGTGGCGCTGCTGGATGCCACTTCGCTGGTCGTCGGTGCGCCCGGCCCCGGTGCGTCCTCGCCGGCCGGCGAGGTCCATGTCTATTCCATCGCGGACGGCCCGGTGGGTTGCACCATCGTGGGTACCGACGGATCCGACGAGCTCTCTACCGAAGGGCTGACTCCCCGGTCACACACCGTCTGTGGTTTGGACGGCGACGACGTTCTCATTGGATCACGAGCGTCGGACACGTTGTTCGGAGGATCCGGAGATGATGCCCTCACCGCATCCGCCGCAGGTGGGGTATTGAACGGAGGGCCAGGGACCGACAGCTGTGTTCAGGCCACGCCAGCCACTGGCCCCGTCACCATCGTCGACTGCGAACCATGATCCTGTGGCGACAATCAGCCCGTTTCAGAGGTGCTCCACCTCGGTCCGGTTGCCGCCCGACGCCAACGCCTTCTCACCGGCGGCCTCGACCCTCGACATGATGCGATCGATCGAAGGCGGCTTGGGCCCGATGGTCGCAACCAAGACCGATGAGGTGAAGCTCACGAGAGTGCTGTCGTACTCGACCGGGAATGAAACTTCATCACGGAGCCGATCGGCAACCACTTTGAGCTCATCGGCATCAGAGTCGCTGACCAGCAACGCCAAGAAAGACCGGTCGTCCATGCGACCCAGCAGATCACTTCCTCGCAGGCGGCTTCCGAGTCGCTCCGCTACCTGTCGACAAACCTGCTCGCCGGCGCGGACGCCTCGCTGGTCCAGGACCGTCTCGAGATCATCAATCCAGACTGCGATGAGAGCCATCGGTTGAGCACCGGCGCGATGCAGCCGACGGTGAAGTTCCTCGAGGACGAAGTACCGATTGGCGAGGCCGGTTACCGGATCATGGGTCAGAGCTCCACGGGCAGACGCTGACAACTGATGTTCGGTTTCGGTGCTTCGTGCTGATACCACGATGAGCCGATCGCTGATGCGGCGCATCGTGAGCTGAATGGGCTGGAAGTTCGTGGCCAACCTTACCGAGCACGCACCGCTCGCCTCGAGCCTCTCGATGGTCTGAGCCAGACCGGCTTGCTGCTCAGGCACAACCAGGTCAGCGATCGGTGCGCCAGCCAACCGGGCTCGGGGAATTCCAAACAGAATGGGAAGGTCGGCGTTGACAGCTCGGATCTCCTCACCATCGAGAATCAACGCCGCGCCGGGCATACATCGCAACAACGCGGTCAGCCATTCTGGATCCTCAGCCATCAAGAACTCCCTTCACCTCCCCATGGTGGCGACCAAGCCAGGAGCCCAGACAGTGCAGAGTCGCCCGGGGGTATGGGGAGTCTGGCCCATTGCCCGATGAGGCGAGTGCTCAAGGGCCCTCGATCCTGAGGCCACACAGCCTCCACATTGGTGCGCCTGTTCCGTCACTGCCTGCGAATCGAAGCTCAGCTCGAAGGGTGTTTTCCGACGGACTACCGAGATCGATCGTGCCACGGACCAGGACGATCTCATCCAGCTCAAATGGTTCGTTCTCGGGCACTGAGAACGAAGTGCCGGCGTAGGAGTCGAAGACGGGGTCGAACCCGGCTCGGAACTCAGCGGCCCCGAAGTTCGCACAGCTCTGGTCGAACATCTGATAGGCGGCCTCCCACTCATCCGATGCGATTCGCTGGATAGTCTGGTCGACGTAGTCGACCGCCGCCTCCGCCTGTGGTCTGCTCGGCTCTCCCGAACGAGCGTTCCACCCCGCACCACCCAGAGCGAACCCGATCAGCGCGACGATCGTGAGTCCGAACAGGGCAACCCATCGCGACGTGGTTTCATGTTGTGGGACCGGTGCTACCTCAGGGAGCTTCGGCGGAACCCATGCCGGGGTCGTCATGAAGGTGTTGTCGGCGTTGGGGCAATCCCGCTTGAGCCGAACAGGCGTCACCTACACCAGCGCGCTCAACCCTTCCAACAACGCGTTCTCGACCACCTCGGTCAAGGCCGGATGTATGTAATACACCTGGTTTGCGATTTGGTCCGCTGTCTGCCCGAGTGCCTTGGCTTGAATCAGCGGTTGAATCAACGTGGCCGCCTGCGGTCCGATGATGTGGGCGCCGAGGATTCGACCGTCGAGGTCGAGCAGTACCTTGGCGAACGAATCCTCGTCGGCGAGAGCCCAGCCGTAGGCGGTCCCTGCGTAGTCTCGACGCCCGACCACAAAGTCGACACCGGAGCTTCTCAGTTGTTCTTCGGTTGCCCCCACCGAGGCGACCTGAGGGTGTGAGAACACCGCAGCCGGCACCGATGAGTGATCTACTCCAACCAGCTCACCCCCGGTCCTGCTGCTGGCGATGTTGGCGAAGGCAACCTTTGCTTCGGCGTTGGCGACGTGTTTCAGCTGGAATTCGTTGGTGAGATCGCCGATTGCCCAAACCCCGGGAGCGACAGTGGCCATGGTGTCATCGGTGGCGATTCGACCATCAACCGTGACATGCAAGCCACCGGCACCGGCGTTCATGGTGTCGCCGTTGGGAATCCTTCCAACGGCAACGAGAAGTGCGTCAACGACCGTCACCGTTTCGCAATCGGCGTGGGTTATCTCGATCCCGTCCGCCCCGGTCTCGATCATCGATGGGATGTTGTTCAACCAGAGGTCCACCCGCTTGCCAAAGGCCTCGGTGAACCGATCGGAGATGTCGCGGTCTTGTGATCGAAGCAGCCGCTCGGAACGATTGAACAGGGTGACGCTCGATCCCAACCCGGAGAAGACGTGCCCCATTTCCGCAGCGATGTAGCCACCACCCAGGATCCCCAGGCGGTCCGGCAGCGCATCCAGCCTCATGATCGAATCACTGGTATGAAATGAGACGTCGTTGAGGCCGGGGATGTCCGGAATGAGCGGGCGGGAACCCGTGGCCAGCAGCACCCGATCGGCGCTGATGTGCGGGGGCTCGGCACTGTCGTTGAGTTCGATTGAGAACTCTCGGTCACCGGTGAAACGTGCCGTCCCTCGATAGAGGGTGAGTCCCTCTGTACCCGTGGCCCGGTACCGCTCACCGCCGGCAGATATCGCGTCGATTCGGCCGAAGATACGCTCCTTGAGAGCACTCCAATCGACACCGGAATACTGAGTCGACAGGTTCAGCGCGGACTCGCGTGCATCGACCGCCCGGTCAGCTGGCAGCACGAACATCTTGGAGGGAATGCAGCCCACGTTGAGGCAGGTGCCACCAAAGATCCCACGCTCGACCATCGCGATCTTCCACCCGGACAGTTCGGGGGGAATGCTGTTTCCGGATCCGCTTCCGATGATGATCAGGTCGTAGTGGCTGTCGCTGGGATTCGGATGCACCAAGTCGGTCATTGGTCCTCGTTCGGGTCGGGTTGGGGTGTGCTGTGAGGTTCGGCTTTGCCAGACGATGAAAGCGCATCCTCGGCGAAGGTATTCCCATCCCCTTGAGAATGTCTCGGTATCGGCGCCCCGAGAACTGCCTCAGGGTCGAC
>JBLYYW010000013.1:0-8662 GCA_048550155.1 Acidimicrobiales bacterium
AGCGGAACTCACGGTCAGGGGAGTGGCAAACATGGTCGAACCGCAAACGATCTCGTGGTCAAGGTGCCCGAGGGCACCGTTGTGCGCGATCACACGACCGGCGAGGTGCTGGCAGAACTCGATCATGCGGGTGACAAGTGGTTGGCGGCTGCCGGCGGAGAAGGCGGCAAGGGAAATGCCCGGTTCCTCAGCAACAAACGTCGAGCGCCAGCGTTCGCCGAACAGGGGGAAAAAGGAACCGAGCAGTGGTTTCGACTTGAACTCCGCTTGTTCGCCGACGTCGCATTGGTCGGATTCCCCAACGCCGGAAAGAGCACCCTGATCTCGAGGGTCTCGGCAGCCAAGCCCAAGATCGCCGACTACCCGTTCACAACCCTGGTGCCCAACCTGGGGGTTGTCAGGCTCGACGACGTCAACGAGTTCGTCATGGCCGACATCCCAGGCCTCATCGAAGGAGCGAGCGAGGGGGCCGGGCTCGGACTTCGTTTTCTTCGCCACGTCGAGCGCGCCCGAGTATTGCTCTATCTTCTGGACCTCACCGCCGTCGACGAGACCTCACCCGCTGACCAACTTCGAATTCTCCGCCACGAGCTGGGTCAGTACAAGCCCGATCTCCTCGACCGGCCCAGCGTCGTGGTCGGCTCAAAGGCAGATGTCCTCCGGCCAGAGGACTGGGGTGATCTCGATGTCGACTTCGCGATCTCGGCGGTGACCGGTGAGAATCTTCAGCCGATGCTCTGGCGGCTCATGGAACTCGTCAACAAGACAACCGAGGAAACCGACGACTACCACGAGTTCATCATCCATCGACCCATGTCCGACTCGGTCACCGTGGTTCGCGAGGACGACGGCGCCTACCGGGTGCTGGGCCGAGAGGCGGAACGGTCGGTCGCCCTGTCGGACCTCACCAACTGGGATGCCCTGAACTACGCCCGGGCCCGGCTGGAAAAGCTGGGAGTCAATCGCGCCCTTCGTAGAGCGGGTATCAGAGAAGGTGACGAGGTCCGCATCGGTGACTTCGCCTTCGACTACCAAGAAGATCGATGAGCCTCGTCGTCGCCAAGATCGGATCGTCTTCGGTGACCACTTCCACCGGAGCGATCAACGCCTCAGCGGTCGCCAAACTGTGCCGCGAGGTGGCGGGCCTCCGCCAGGACGGACATCGTGCCGTGATCGTTACCAGCGGTGCCATTGCTGCTGGTATGCCCCCTCTGGGACTTGGACCCACGCGACCCGCACGCAGGGAACTGCTGCGGGCAGCAGCTGCGGTGGGCCAGATCGGACTGTTCCGAGCTTTTGAAGAAGGGCTTTCTCACTTTGGACTCCTTGCTGGTCAGGTGCTGTTGGCCCCCACTGACCTGATGGAGCGCCACCGCTATCTCGGTAGTCGCGAGACGCTCACCGCACTGCTCGACCTCGGCGTGGTGCCGATCGTCAACGAGAACGATGCGATCGCCGACGATGAGATCAAGTTCGGCGACAACGACCGGCTCTCCGCCCTCGTGGCGAATCTCGTCGACGCCGACCAGTTGGTACTGCTGACCGACACCCCGGGTGTGTTCACGGCCGATCCTCGAACCGATCTCCACGCAACCTTGATCGAAGAGATCGCCGAGATCGACGCCGCCGTGGAACAACTGGCCGGTGGTACGGGCTCGCTGATCGGAACCGGTGGCATGGCCTCGAAGCTGGCCGCAGCCAAAATGGCGACGTGGAGCGGCGTCAACACCCTCATCGCTGCCGCGGATCGTGCGAATGTGCTCGGTGATTCGCTGCTGGGAACTCCAGGGATCGGCACGGTGTTTCCCGCCCGCAATCAGCATCTGTCCGCCCGAAAAGTGTGGATAGCCTTTGCCGTGCCAGCCCGGGGCGCCATCGTCGTCGATACAGGCGCGCGGATCGCACTCACTGAGCGAGGTCGCTCCCTCCTGGCCGCCGGAGTCACCAACGTGGATGGATCTTTTGACGCTGATGATCCCGTCGACATCGCCGGCCCTTCTGGCGAGGTATTCGCCAAGGGACTGGCGTCATGGCCCTCAGGGGTGATCGCCGAGAACGCAGGTCGTAGAACCTCCGAGACCCCTGACGGGTTGGCTGACGCCGTCGTCCATCGCGATCGCATGGTTCTGTTGCCAGCGGTCACGACCGGGTGAGATCGGGCTGAGGGTTTTGGACGAACTGAAGGCCCTCGAACCCGGACGGGCAATGCGGCGATCATCCCACTACGATCAATTTCATGATCAAGCTATTCAAGCGTATGTGGCGGTACATGACCGCTCGTGGCAACGCGGCATTCAACGAGGCAGCTGACCCGAAGATCCAGCTCGAGCAGGCGATTCAGGAGGCGCAAGAGCAGCATCGGCGTCTCAAAGAACAGGCGGCCAACGTCATCGCCAATCAGAAGCAGACCGAGATCCGCCTCAATCGAACGATGGAGGAATACGAGAAGGTCTCCAAGAACGCCCGCCAGGCAATCCTGATGGCTGACGATGCCTCGAAACGAGGGGATCAAGCCAAGCTCGGCGAGTACACCAATGCAGCCGAAGCGTTCGCCAATCGCATGATCGCGCTCGAGACCGAAGTCGAGGACCTCAAGTCGCTCCACCTCCAGGCCTCCCAGGCTGCGGATCAGGCCAAGTCGGCTGTGAACCAGAACAGCAACGCCCTGCAGAAGAAGCTCAGTGAGCGTCAGAAGCTTCTCAGCCAGCTGGACCAGGCCAAGATGCAGGAGCAGCTGAACAAGGCCATGAGCTCGTTGTCAGAGACCGTTGGCGATGAGGTTCCCAGCTTCGACGAAGTTCGTGAGAAGGTCGAGGCCCGCTACGCCAAAGCCAAGGGTGCTTCGGAGCTGAACGCCTCTTCGATCGAGGGTCGAATGGTGGAGGTCGAGCAGGCAGCGATGAACGTCGAGGCGCAGAGCCGTCTCAACGAACTCCGAGCTCAGCTGGGGATCGAGACCGGTGGCGTCGCCGAGGCGGTCACCGAAACCGCCACAGCCGAACCCGAAGGGCAGACTGCCGAGGGCTGAACCACAGCAGGATTCGATCCGATCAGGCCTCTCCGGCAACGGAGGGGTCTGATCCGTTTTCGGGTGGACCGGCATAGGGTCCCATACCCAACAAGGTCAAGGTGGCGATGTAGGCCACAAGGGCAGCCGGGCCGAGCAGCACCATCGGCAGTGGTGAGGGCAAGTTGGAGACGAAAAGCCTGAAGGCGAGCGTGACAACAGCAACCACCGACGCTCCGGCCAGCACGTTGATCACGATGCCGCTCTGGATCGGGGTGAAAACCCCGTGTCTCAGCCGCCGCCGCAGCAGGAAGAATTCCACCCACGAAGCCACCGCGGACGCCAGTCCGAGCCCCACCGGTCCGAGGGGAGCCAAACCGGAAGGACCCAATCCCTCGCGTACGTCGCTGGGAAGTGGCTCCCACAGCGGCCAGTGGGGGAACTCGTCGAGTTCGACAAGAGTGTCGAATCGGTCTGTTGTGCGAGCCGTGACGCCGAGGCTGTCGAGTACGTCGGCCTGTGCGGTCTCGTAGGCAACGATGGCGTCTGCTGTTGTGGCATCTGCCGGACCGCTGTCGATGGCGAGGTGGTCAAGTTGCAGCATCAAGACGAACCCGACCACCGCGACGATGACAAGCCGAACGACCGAGATCCGTGCCGGCCCCTTCACATCGCCGAGGGCGAACAGAGCATTCTGGGAAACCCGAGCTTGCATGGCGGCCGGTAGCCCCAGTGCGAACGCCGTGAGAGTCAGCGCCGTGACCGCCAGTCCAGCTTCGTTCAGGTTGCTGAAATTGATGAGGCGACTCAGCCAGCCGTAGAGGCCGTCGATGACAATGGGTGACCCGACGATGAGGATCGGTGCCACCAGACCGGTGGGGAGCAGGACCTTTCGGATCCCGATTCGGATGCGTCGGGCGATCGCAGAATCAAGTAGCCCGCTCCGTGAGATTTCGGTGAGTTCAGAAGTCGCAACGCTGAACCCGAAAACGCCGATGCTGATGAGGTACAGCGGGGTAACCATCCCGAGCGTGGCAACCGCCCCCGCTGCCAGGAACGAGGCCAATGCGAGATCGACGAAACTCGACAGCTGAACGACCCCTCGGGCGATGAGCGCGGGGACGAAACGGGTGAACACCTCGCTGACGTTTGCGTCGCGGTCCAGGCGCGGTCGGAAGTCCTTCACCAACCGGCGGACGGCGGGGAGTTGGACCCCCAGCTGCAGTCCTGCGCCGGCAACGGTCGCACCGGCCAGCCAGGTACGGGCCGTGCGGCTGATTTCGACCGCATCGGAGTCGGTCAGGAACAGGATCCCTAGCAGCACCACGATTTGGGCGCCGCTCCACAACATCGGAGCCGCATAGGGCAGGAAGTACTGACGGTGGCTGTTGAGAATCCCCAAGCAGAGTGAGGCGAGCACCAGCAGCCCGGCGCCGGCCGCAGTGATTCGGGTGAGCTCGATGGCCCACTCGTATCGCTGTCCGGTCCAGTTCCCGAGGGTGACCAACCACACCAAGGGACGGGCGAGCACGATGGTCAGAATGACCAGGAACGCCACCAGCGCCGCCAAATGGCCCAGGATGCTGGCCGCCAGTCGGTTCTGATCCTCTTCTTTGTCGTCTTCGACCAACCCGGCGTAGACCGGAACGAACGACGCAGAGATCGCCCCCTCGCCGAGCAGGTTTTGAATCATGTTCGGCACCCGCATCGAGACCCGGAACGCCTCAGCGGTTGTAGAGCGTCCCAGGACCCCGCCGATCAGGATCTCGCGGACGAGGCCGACAACCCGGCTGGAGAAAATTCCCGCAGCCACCCGATTTGAGCCGCTCAAGCCAGCCTCCGTGCGGTAGCTCCGCTCGGCTGCCGGCGGGTCGACGACAGAGTCACGAGACCAGCGAGTCGTGGCCGGCTTCAGGGGGAGGGGGTAGGTCGGCGGGAGTCAGCAACATGAGCTGGTCGTCGGTTGGTGACTCGACCTCTACCAGGCGGGTGGCGTGGCGGGCGACCATCGCCTCGAACAGATTTCGGGCCAGGCGGCCATTGCCGAACCCTTGGCCCCGTTGATGCATGCCGAACCACGCCAGGCATGAATCGCGTGCATCGTCTGACAGGTTGTACTTCCCCTTGCCACAGATCAGCTCGAGAATCGCAACCAGTTCCTCATCGTCGTAGTCAGGAAACAGAATGGTCTTGGGGAACCGACTGGAGAAGCCCGGGTTGGCCGCCACCAGTTCGGCCATCTCCTTGGGGTAGCCAGCCAGGATGACAACCATGGAGTCCCGGCGATCTTCCACGTTCTTCACAATCGAGTCGATCGCTTCGCGTCCGAAGTCTTTCTCACCGCCGCGGATCATGCTGTAGGCCTCGTCCACCAGCAAGACGCCACCGTCGGCTTTTTCGAATACGTCGGCAACTTTGTTGGCCGTTTGCCCGACGTATCCTGCCACGAGGCCGCTGCGGTCCACCTCGGTGAGGTGGCCCCTCTCGACCACGTCGAGGCTTCGGTAGATGCGGGCGAGAAGCCGGGCAACCGTGGTTTTCCCGGTTCCGGGGTTGCCGCTGAACACAAGGTGCTTGGTGCTGTCGATGACCGGCAGCTCGCGATCGGCTCGCATCTTCTGAACCCTGAGCAGTGCCGACAGGAGCCGCACTTCCTCCTTGACCGCCACCAGACCGATGAGCTGATCGAGCTCGGCCAACACGTCCTCGAGCGGTTCCTTGGGTTCGGGTTCGGGCGCCTCTTCTCCAGCGGTCTTTGCCTCAGCGGACGCGGCGGGACCACCGGTCGCTGCTGCGGTCGCCCCAGCCGATGGCAGGTTGTCCCGCAGCAGTTTCTGGAATCCGACGATCGCCTTCAACTCATAGTCGGACGGGAAACGATCGAGCGATCCGACCATGTGAGCCAGCTTCATGGCCTCGTCGTAGTAGGTCTGCGCCAGCTGGGTCCCGCGCATTCGGTCGACCCCGGCGAGGAGCTGAAACATCTCGGACGGTTCGGTCAGCCACCGTTTGCGATCTCGGAGCGCACCTTCCCTGCGGATTTCGGCCGGCGTGGTGGTTGCGGGGATCATGTCGTACGCGCTGAACGTCGCGATCAACGGCCACAACTCGTCGTCGCTTTGACGACTGTCGGAATCCATGACCGCAGTCGCAAGGTTGTAGGCCTCGATCGGGACGTTTCGATTGAGCACCTCCAGGTCCATCTGGGTTCCCGATGCAGCCATTTGCATGGCCCCTCCCACCCGTTCGACGAACTGGTCAACCGCATTGGTCAGGCCCTTGTCCACCCCACGAGACTAGTTCAGACCCCGTCGGCCACGGTCCAGGGGCCGCCAACATCTTGAGCGGCCGAACTGACTCTGCGGTCAGGAGGATGGCAAGCGGTATCGTCAACCGCATATGAGTGAGCGTTTTGAGTCCGTTGCTGCTGTTCGCGAAGGTCTGAAGAAGGTTGACTACCTCGCCGACGATGCCATCGCTGGCGTCGCATTCTTGGCCGATCGACTCGACAAGCCGGTCTTGGTCGAGGGGCCTGCCGGAACCGGCAAAACCCAGTTGGCGAAGTCGGTGGCGGAGATGACTGGTGCTCGCCTCATCCGTCTCCAGTGTTATGAAGGCATCGACGAGTCCAAAGCGCTGTACGAGTGGAACTACAAGAAGCAGCTCCTACGCATCCAGACCGAAGACGAAGGGTCGGACTGGGACGACGTACAAGGCGACATCTTCTCCGACGAGTTTCTTCTCACCCGACCGCTACTCGAAGCAATTCGGGCTGATGAGCCGGTTGTCCTCCTGATCGACGAGGTCGACCGGGTGGAAGTTGAAACCGAGGCGCTTCTGCTGGAAGTGCTGAGCGACTATCAGGTGTCAATTCCCGAGTTGGGAACCATGGTCGCGAAGCAGATTCCCTTGGTGTTCCTCACCTCCAACAACACCCGAGAGCTGTCCGAGGCGTTGAAGCGTCGCTGCCTGTTCCTCCATCTCGACTACCCCTCGATAGAGCGGGAGAAAGAGATCGTTCTCACCAAGATTCCCGATATCGGAGAGAACCTTGCCGACCAGATCGCCCGGATTGTTCGGAGCATCCGAACCATGGAATTGAAGAAACATCCCAGCGTGTCCGAAACGCTCGACTGGGCCAAGACATTGATCCTGCTCGGCCGCGAGTCGATCAGCGAAGATGATGCGCGGGAGACGGTCAACATCTTGCTCAAGTACCAGAGTGACATCGAGAAGGTCATCAAGGAGTTCAGCACCAACTCCGCAGTCCACTTCAGCTGACCATCACCATGACCGACACCACACCAGATGATCTGAACACGTCGCCGTTGTTCGAACTCATCGAAGGGTTTGTCGTCGAGCTGCGTTCGGCCGGCCTTCCGGTGTCTCTGGTGGAGAATATCGACGCGGTCGAAGCGATCAAGGAGATTCCCCTCGAAGACCGCGAGGCGTTCAAGTACGCACTGGCGGCAACCTTGGTCAAGAACCAGTCGCACTGGAAGACGTTCGAAACCTTGTTCGAGGTGTACTTCTCGATCCGGGGTGCTGAGTACCTTCTCGATCCCGATGCCGACAACCCTTTCGGCGACCTCGATCTTGACGAGCTGATGGAGGGACAGGGTGAGCAACCGCCGGGCCAGGGAGGCCAGGGCGGTAGTGGCATGACCCCGGAAGAAATGGCAGAAATGCTGTTCCAGGCCATGCTCAACAGCGATCAGACACTCATGAAGGCCATCGCCAAACAAGCCGTCAAACGGTTTGCCGGCATGGAACCGGGGCGTCCGGTCGGTGGCACGTACTACTTGTATCGGACACTTCGAAACCTCGATCTCGATGGCGTCATGGATCGACTCATGGAGGCAGCCGCTCAGCAACGTGGCACCGACCAGCTCGAGGGTCTCGCAGAGCGGCTGGCCAAGGACGAATACGAAGACCGCATCGACAAGCTGAAGGGCGAGATCGAGGCCGAAATCCGCCGGCGTCTGGTAGCTGACCGAGGAGCGGAGGCCATGGCCAAAACGCTTCGCAAACCTCTCCCCGAAGACGTCGACTTCATGCATGCCAGTCGGGAGGAAATGGCCAAGATCCGCCAGGCCATCTATCCGCTGACTCGGAAGCTGGCCGTGAGGCTGGCTCGGAAGCGTCGCAACAAGCGCAAGGGACACCTCGACTTCAGGTCGACGGTGCGCCACTCGCTCAGCTATGGCGGCGTGCCCGCCGAACCCAAATTCAAGCACCCCAACCCGAGCAAACCTGAGATCATGGTGATCGCCGACATAAGTGGCTCGGTCGCAGCGTTTGCCCGTTTCACCCTGCACCTCGTCTACGCGATCTCGAACCAATTCTCAAAAGTGCGGAGCTTCGTCTTCATCGATGGAATCGATGAGGTGACCCACTTCTTCGACAAGACCGACGACATCAATGAGGCCGTACACCGGGTGAACACCGAAGCCGATGTGGTGTGGGTCGACGGCCACAGCGACTACGGCCATGCATTCGAGGTCTTCTGGGACAAGTACGGCAAAGAGATTACGCCCAAGACGACCGTGTTGATACTGGGTGACGCCCGCAACAACTATCACGCTTCGCAGAGCTGGGTGGTCAAGGAGATCGAGCGGAAGGCACGCAAGGTGTTCTGGCTCAATCCGGAACCAA
>JBLYYW010000014.1:0-6102 GCA_048550155.1 Acidimicrobiales bacterium
ACGTGAACCTGACGGCGGTGGCCGGTGACCGGATCTTGGTGGTTGGTGGCAACGGGTCGGGTAAGAGCACCCTGCTTTCGCTCCTTGCCGGTCTCGTCAAACCCACGTCGGGTCAGTGTCTTCTGAACGGCGAGCCAGTCGACAGCCAACCCGATCGAATCGGGCTGCTGATACAGAACACCCGACTGCAGCTGAGCCGACCAACCGTCGCGGAAGAACTCGACGACATGGCGAAAGATCACGCCACGATCCCCCGCGTGGTGCAGCAACTGCAGCTCGGTCCGATCCTTCACCGCCGTATCGATGAACTGTCCGGTGGCCAGCAACGACGGGTTGGCCTGGCCGGCGCAATCCTGCGAGACGCCGATCTGGTCCTGCTCGACGAGCCGCTGGCTGGGCTCGACCGGCGGTCCGCACTGGGTTTCGTCGAATCGCTCGAGGCGGTCGGTCACGACTCGATCATCGTTGTCGTCACCCACGACGTTGACGCAACACGCCCGATCCTTGCTCACGGTCGTTCGGGGCGAATCCTCCGAATCAACCGGGGCCGCGTTGAGGAACGGGAGCGATTGTGAGAAACCGACTCAACCTTCTGCGTTTCGTCGACCAAGACTCCCCTCTTCACCGCCTCAACCCCCGGGCCAAGGTCGCATCACTTCTGGTCCTGATGGCCACCTTTTCCTTTGATGCCTCGTGGAGCGCCGTCGCATTGATCTGGATCCTTGTCCTCGGCGGCTCACGTCTTGCTCGACTCCCTCGAGGGGTCGTGCCCAAGCCGCCGCGGATTCTCCTCGTCACGATGGCTGTCACCTGCGGTCTGGGCTGGATTGCAGGAGGTGAGCCCAACGGACTCGGCGGGCTGATCCTTCAGTTGCGATTGTTCGGGTTCATGATTGGCCTCTTTGCACTTTCACTGCTCCTGGGCTGGACAACCCCCACGGCCGATCTGCCGGTTGCGACTGCGTGGTTGCTGACCCCGCTGCGGAAACTGCGCGTACCCGTTGACGACATTGCGGCAGGCCTCGCTCTAGCTGTGCGAGCTCTGCCGCTGGTCGCTGACGAATTCTCCACCGTGATTGCCATGAATCGATTCCGCACGAAGCAACACAAGGACCTGGTGGTTCGCGGCATGGATTTGGCCGCAACGGCCACCGTCGCAACGGTTCGGCGCGGGATCGAGATGGGCGAGGCCGTCGAGGCTCGCGGTGGCATCCCGACCGCTACACAGATAGCAGCAACGCCGAGTTGCCCGAACCGGTGGGGCGTCGGCGAACTGTTGCTCGCCATGGTGACCGTGGCCGCGATCGCACTTGTGGTGTTGAACTGAATTGTGGTGGTGAACTGAGTTCTTCTACCCCAGCTGGGGCAACACGTCGGTGGCCATGAGCTCCAGTTGGGATTGAGGATCGCCATAGGGCACCAGCACGATGCTGTCGACTTCGGTCTCCAACAACTGACCGACGAGGTCGACAACCTGATCCGAGGAGTCCCCAACCACCTCCCACCCTCGGATCATCTCCTCCGAGGGCGGCTGAGGGCGTTCCTCGAGCGGTCCAAAGAAGAAGCCCACGAACAGGGTGAGCCGATGAGGGTCGGTTCGGCCGGCCACGGCCCGACCGGCGGCGATGAGTTCCACTGCACGATCGACATGGTCGGGACCATGCCCTTCCGGGATGATGGTGCCATCTGCCACCCGCCCGCTGAGCTCGAGTGTTTTCGGCCCTACGGCACCGATTGAAACATCAGGAACGGGGTCAGGTGCGAACTCCAGAGTCCAGCCCGAGATCTCGCGGTAGCGACCGTCGAGTTGAGGATCTCGACCGGCCAGAAGTGCCCGGGTCGCCACGGCCGTTTCCTCCAGCAATGTGAGCGGCGAATCCACCCGCTCTCCGATGTCAGCCATCCAACCTTGCACGCCGTGGCCGATCCCACACCGAAGACGCCCAGGGTGAATGCGGGCCAGGGTTGCCCACTCCATCGCCAGCGCCATCGGGTTCCGAAACGGCGCAGGCGCGATGCCATGGCCGACCACGCAGTCGTCGGTGTGACGTAGGACCTCGGAGAGCTGTGAGATCCCGCCCGCGAATGGAAGATCTTCGACAACCCACAGCTCGCTGTAGAGGGGGGCCAAAGATGCCGCATGTATACCCACATGTTCAGGCGGGACGTCCCGCCTGATCATTGCCCCGATCTCAGCCACCGACTCAACCTAACGCCGCTCAGAAGAGCAGACGCAACCAGTCAGCGGTTTCGGCTGGATCGATGACGTCGTCGATTTCGAAGTGATCCGCCATGCTCAGTCCCTTCCCAATGTCGTACATCCGAGAGACCATCTCCTGGTACCTGGCCTCCCGTTCGGCGTCATCCTCGATGGCCCCGAGTTCGTCTCGGTATCCCAGTTTGATGAATCCTTCGAGACCCATGCCACCAAACTCGCTCGTCGGCCAGGCGACCGTCGCAATCGGTTGTTTGAACCCTCCTCCGGCCATGGCCTGAGCACCCAAGCCATACCCCTTTCGTGTGACCACGGTGAGGAACGGCACCGAGAGAGCAGCCCCGTCGACGAACAATGCACCGGCCGCGTCGACAAGCCCAGCTCGTTCCTCCTCAGGGCCCACCATGAAGCCGGGGGTGTCACAGAAGAACGCAACCGGCAGCCCAAGCTTCTCCGCCAGCCGGAGCATCCGCGAGATCGATCGAGCGCTGTCGGTGTCGATGGCGCCTCCTAAGTGCTTGGGATCGTTGGCGATCACGACCAACGGTCGGCCTTCGAACCGAGCGAACGCCGTGATGGCGCTCTTTCCGTAGTCAGGGCGCACTTCGACAACGGAATCGCGATCGAACACCGAACCAAGAACGACTCGCATGTCGTAGATCTCGCGCCGGTTATCGGGGACGAGATGACGCAGCACCGCCGCATCCTGGCGATGTGCGCGATCTGAAACGGCTCCGGTCATCCCCACGAGCAGGTTCCTCGCCGTGGTGATCGCCGTGTCCTCGTCTGCGACGACGATGTCGAGCACTCCGTTGATCGACTGGTCCGAGGTTGGGCCGATCTCGGTTGGCGCCACGATTCCGAGACCGCCACCCTCGATCATCGCCGGTCCGGCCATCCCGACATAGCCATCCACGGTCGAGACGCGAACATCACACATACCAAAGAGGGCGGCGTTGCCGGCAAAGCAATAGCCAGTATTGATGCCGATGACTGGCACGGACGACGCCAGTTGGGCCAGAAGGGCGAACGCAAGGCAGTCCAAACCGGCGACGGTCACGCCGTCGGTCTCACCAGGCCGCCCGCCACCGCCTTCAACAAAAAGGATCACAGGGAGATTCATCCGCTCGGCCAAGTCGAAGAGGCGGTCTTTCTTGCGGTGGTTCTGATGTCCCTGCGTTCCCGCAAGGACCATGTAGTCGTAGGTCATCACGAGACATCGGATGTGGTTCACTTCGCCGATTCCGCCCACCAATCCATCACCCGGGGTCTTGCTGATCAGCTCGCCTTTGCCCCGCCGCGACCGTTGAGCCGCCAGCACCAGAGGTCCGTACTCGACGAACGTTCCGGGATCAACGAGCGCAGCAATGTACTCGCGTGCGGTCTTTCGACCCGACCGGTGACGTTTGCCAACGGCATCCGGCCGGTTCTCATCGAGGCCGTAGCTTCGCCGTTCACGCACCTCATCGAGCGCGTTCGAATCACGTCGTTCCACCTGGTCCGGAGTTGGGGTGGCTACCGATTCGGATCGCTCAACAGTGGCGACAACCTGGCCGGCCTCTACCTGATCACCCGGGGATGCAGCTCCGACCAGCACCACACAATCAAACGGTGCCAAGACCGGATGTTCCATCTTCATGGATTCGATCACGACGACCGGGTCGCCGTGCCGAAAGTGGTCGCCATGGGTCGGCGACCGAACCACTGTTCCAATGAGAGGAGAGGTGAGCTCGTGAATACCGGGATCGTCCACATGCCATGTTGATCTCCGGTTTGATCCGACGCAAAAGGACTCGACCGCAGGTGGATCGGCTCACATCGTCGCGATGGCTCAAGATTTCGGGAATCGGTACAGTCACCAGCGTGGAGCCTCCCGTTCGTGTCACCCAGCAAACCAGGGCATTGCTGGAACAGATGCTGCGTGACCCGGGTGCGGACTACTACGGATTCGAAATCTCCAAAGCAACCGGGCTCAGACCCAGCACCCTCTATCCCACGTTCGCCCGCCTCGAGCGGGCAGGGTGGCTCGAGAGCCGATGGGAGCGGATCGATCCCGACTGCACTCGTCGACCTCCCCGCCGCTACTACCGACTGACCAAGAACGGAGTGAGCGAAGCACAGAACGCACTCTCCGGTGGCGCCGAAGGCGAACAGCGCCCCGGGATTCTGGGCACGTAGACCGACATGAAACCGTTGTCGACAGCGCTCCTGGGCGTTGCGTGTGGCCTCCTGCCCACCTCAGATCGGGCGCGGTACCAGGCCGAGTGGGAGGCCGAATTCGTCGCGGTTCGACTCGTCGAGGGGTCTCGGGCCAGCGCATGGTTCCTCATGAGCCTCATCGGATCGGCGGTCAGCATGACCGTGACGCTTCGATTGCCGCCACACATCCGCTGCCGTGACTTCTTCCTTGGTGTTGGAGCCCTCGGGCTTCCCACCGTCTTCTTTCTGGGTCACGGCGTCGCCATCGGAGAGCCGATCGTGATCATCACCCAGGCTGTACTCCTGCTCGGCGTGGTGCTGGTCGGGGTGGGTGCCGTGCGCAACGATTGGGGTCGGTTCGAGTCTCCCATATCCCGACTCGGTATCGGCCTGTCCGTTGTCTCAGCGTGTGCGATAACCGCAGTGAATGTTCTTGCCGATTTCGACAATCCCATCCGGGAGGCTCCTTATCGAGTTCTCGCCGGCAGCGTGTTGGTAGTCGCCGGTCTCGGCGTGTTGCTCCTGTCAGGACTCACGGTCCGCTTTCGGAGCACGGCGGTACGCGGAGGACTCTCGCTCCTCTTCACCGGCTGCATCGTGTGGGCGGCGGTCGCACTGATCAACACGCTCCTCGTGCACGACTGGATCGATCGCATGTACCAGTTCGTCCCGGCCCCTTCGCTGATCGCGCTCGCCTACGCTACCTGGCTGGCGATGGACCGACGGCCAAGCCTGAACGCACAGATGTCCTCACCGTAAGCGCGCCGTTTCGGCTGGGTATTTCAAGCCTGGCGACGACTCAGTCGCACTATCGTCGGCGAGGAAGGCGAATGGCAGGGACCTGGTGGCCTTGATTGCGCAGCCAGACCATGTAGTAGGTGCCTATCGCAACAGTGCAGGTGAACCGAACCAACATCATGATCGGCATTCCGTCCCGGGCCGCGATCGCGGTCCACCATGAGCCAACGCCTACAGAGACGGCCAGGCCAACCAGCGCAACTATCGATGCGCTGGTGGCCGGCACGGAACGAGTCCTTCGTCTACTGCCTCCCCACATCACGAGCCCGACAGTACGAGACAGGGCGACCAGAGAGAAGGGGCGATGTCCCCGCTACGGGAGGGCGATTCTTCCCGCTGTGGGCCTACGGTGCGGGTGATGTCAGCCCAATGGAAGCCTCAAGCGGTCGTCTTCGACCTGGGAGGGGTCATGATCGAGCTCGGTCCGATCTCCGACGTCGTGGGGGACCAGATCACAGCCGATGGAGAGTTCTGGTCTCGATGGCTCCGGTCGGACTCGGTTCGCGACTTCGAGGGTGGCCGCTGTGACGCTCAACAGTTTGGCGAACGCTTCGTCGAAGAATTCGATCTCCCGTTCATGGGGTCAGAGCTCATCGATCGTTTCCGATCGTGGCCGAGGGGTTTGTTTGACGGCGCTCAGGAGCTTCTCACCGAGCTGTCATTGAACCAGACCATCGTGGTTGCCGCGCTGAGCAATTCGAACCCGGTGCATTGGCATGAACAACAGGACGCCGATGTCATCCGATCATTGTTCGAACGGCCGTTCCTGAGCTACGAATTGGAACTGGTCAAGCCTGATCGGGACATCTTCGAAACCGTTGCTCGATCCCTCGACGTGCATCCTGGTGACATCCTTTACTTCGATGACAACCAGATCAACGTGGACGGTG
>JBLYYW010000015.1:0-2684 GCA_048550155.1 Acidimicrobiales bacterium
GATCAGGTGCGGGTGTGGTTCTGGGTGACCAGAATCGCCGCCAGGACGTGCTTGCATGGCCCTCGAGAACCTCGGTACTTGCCCCACCAGGGACACGTGCACGACTGGGCCGCCACGTCAACCGAATACTCCGCTTGGCCACTGATCACTGCCGCCCTGCCTTCCGCAAGCAGGGATACCGACTTGGACTCGACGAGCCGTCTGGCCTGTTGTAGACGCTTGCCTCCACGTTCAAGATGTTGCCGGTCGAACGGAAGGTCACGTCTGAACCATGCACGCTGGTCGAGGTCGAAGCCCACCCGACCAACGGATGCCTGCTGTACGTGTTCGGCGAACGCTCCATCCATGTCGGCCTGGTCGAGGAGCCACGCGCCTTCGCCTGAGAATCCACGGGCAGCTTCAGGACTCAGTGCGATTGTTACCCGGCCACCTTGAAGATGCGCCACCCATGCAGTCGAATCGGTCCCAGCCGTGTTGTCCCCGGTTGACCCATAGGCCACGAGCGAGGTGACATGAGGGAGAACCATTCGTAAGGCCGAGAGTCGTTCGATTCCGTTCGCCCGCACGGCCGCGCCCCGAGGTCGGGCGGAGAGCCGAAGTGTCGCTCCTGATCGAACGGCCCATAGTTGTGAGCGCGAGGTAGGCGAGCGTGTGCTCTGCACGAACTTCCGAAACCCTGCCCCCGATATCTCGTGCACCGGCTGCATGCACGACAAGGCAAGTGAGACGTTGGCGAAGCCTCGGACCCATCGTTCTGGAAGCGGAATCTTCCGCTCGACGACCTGCCCGTTCATCGTGGTCGCTTCAACCGACTCCATTCCGATGCTCAGTTTCAGCGGGTCACGACCGCCGATCTGTGAAAGTGCTCGCTTGAGCTCTCGGCCCATGTCGATATTCGTCGTACCGTGATGGGCGATTTTGCCATCGAAGTGGTCGCTGTCGAGGTCGAATCTCGCATACACACCGCCACATAGCGAGAACGACTCGAATCGGATCGCGCTCGCTTCTGTCGTCACGACCGGATCGGCGGCGGCAAGGATCGAGGCCAGCATGTTCGGCGGCGTCCAAAATCGTTCGGCCGCCACGCCGCCGACGGCGACGAGAGCCCGTGCGGACTCCTGGCTATTGACAACAAAGCCGGATGCCAGCCAGGGGTTCGGTTCGCCCCCGCCCGACGTCGCCAATGAAACGGTGCTGTACCCATTGCTGGACCGAGCAGTGCTGGCGTAGAGGTAGCGATACAGGTGCTCGTCTTGTGCGGTTGTGGTCATGCCGAACTGCCCTCAACCGCTTCGGCTTCTGCGCTGAGAAGGCGGCGGGCGGCGCGTCCCGACTTGGACGAGCCGACCAGCCCATCCAACACCGCTCGGGTTCGGGTGTTGTCAACGGATACCCCGAGAACGGCGACTGCACGCTCCAGAGTTTCGAGGACAGGAAGGATTCGATTTGGGTTGCTCGCGTCGGTGTGGGCGACAGCCGATTGAAGTACTTCGGCTCCGAGTCCCATACAGACATTCGACGAACGCATCGCTTCGTCCACTGCTTCCACCCAGCGACTGGTGATCAGCAGCCGCCGCTGGGTGAGTTGTCCCAACTCGCGACCAAGGAGATCAGCATCGCAACGACCGTCTTCCATTGTCTCGATCAGAAGGTCGGTCCCGGTTCCACGGATCTCCCTGCCTTTGGCAGCGAGCGCAAGCGCAAGAGCCAGATGCTGCCCGGGTCCGAACGGACACCACGGATCGAAGAAGCGCTCGAGAACGTCGGCGGTACTGGGCTCATCCTCCGCCCATGGACCCGCGGAATGGGACAACATCAGTGCAATCCGACGACTCCACAAACCGGAGGAGGCCGGCAACAGCGACGATCTGTACCCAAAGCTGAGCGTGTCGTGGTGGTCGAAGCTGAACATTGTGTTCTCGCGGTCGACCCCGGGGCCGAAGCGGCCTGAATCGGGAACATTCAGGCTGGTACTCCGGTACGTCTTGCCCTGCGCTTCCCACGAGTGATCGAGAACCTGGCGGGCTACCGCCCGGGTTTCGTCCGCATCACAGTGGTTCGGCCACCGCCGAATCCACTCTCGGATCCGCTCGGCCAAAGGACCGCTTTCTCCACGGAGGATCTGGCTGGCTCGATCCAGATCGTCGGGCAATGGTGCCAGCCGGAGCAGCGCTACCTGGAGATCGGCGTTACACGGTGCGCCCCCGCCATCGAAAACCGATGACGCACGTCTTGCGAACTCGATTGGTGCGAGAACACCTCCGGTATGGGTTGGTGTCGCCATGAGTTCGGTCGGCGATCCCGTTGCCAACGCCGCCGCCAACTCATCGAATCGTTCCGCAGCGATGAGGTCCAACCGGGTTGGCCTCCACCCTCTGGCCGTCGTGAGGTACTCGAGGCGACTGGTCCATTCTGTGGAACCTTCCAGCCAGCATCGCACAAGTCCGGCAAACGGAAATACCCGAGGGTCTCGGCGTCGTTGCTCCAGTGTGGTCGCGCGGCGCCCGATTGTCGCCAGGCTCCTTGGCGTCCCGACCTCGGCAGGCCGGGTCTTCAGCATCGCAGCAATCAACAGTTCGAATTCGTCGGCCGAGTTGCCGTCTTCCAGAAACGCGACGATCCGGGTCAGCAATTCCTCGGCTGCGGGTGGTGACGGAAGTGGGGCAGCGGAATCGAGCCAGGGC
>JBLYYW010000016.1:0-4248 GCA_048550155.1 Acidimicrobiales bacterium
CGCCGACGAATAGACCTCCCATGCCTTCACCGGCATGGTCATCCGCCCCGAAGAGGATCGGCTCTATCCGGCTGGCGAGCTGGCGAGGCCGCTGATCGGCCGGGTCGATCCCGACGAAACGGGAAGGTCGGGAATCGAGCTTCAGTTCGATGAGGTCTTGCGGGGAACAGAAGGTCTCGAGCGCTTCGAGCGCGGTCGGTTCGGGTCGATCAGCGTCGGGCAGCGATCGATTCAGCCTGCCGAGCGAGGAACCGATCTCACGCTCACACTGGACCATCGGATCCAATTCGGAACCGAGGCCATTCTCAAAGACACCTGTGAGAAATTGGGTGCACAAGGTGCCACCGCGATCGTCAGCGACCCATCAACCGGTGACGTTTACGCGATGGCATCGATTGAACGCACCGGCGATACGAGCTGTGGTGTGGCAACTTCGAACAAAGCGGCAATCGATACCTTCGAGCCTGGCTCGGTTATGAAGCTCGTGTCCTTTGCAGCTGCAGCAGATCGCCTCGGCTACACCGCAGACGACGAGATCATGGTGCCCGGTGCGATCGAGGTCTCCGATCACCGGTTTGCAGATCATCCCCGGCACGACGATCAGATGATGAGTCTCTCCGATGCCATGGGGCAATCGAGCAACGTCGCCACCATCACGCTGTCCCAGCAGATGGGCAAGGAGGTCTACTACGAGTACGCCAGTCGCTTCGGTTTCGGAAAGCCCACCGGGCTCGATCTCAAGGGAGAGTCGACCGGTGTGCTGCGGGAACCAAGCGAATGGAAGGGCAGCGATGCCGGCTCCATCGTGATCGGCCAGGGGATGACGGTAAACCTGATGCAGCTCGCAGGCGCCTTCAACACCGTGGGGAATAACGGGCTCTACACACCGATTCGTCTTGTCGCCGATACCGGGGAGGCCGACGACCGTCCCCGGGTGATCAGTCCCGAGGCTGCTGCAGAAACCCTGGAGATGCTCACCGCCGTCACCGAGGAGGACGGCACGGGAGCCAAGGCGTCGATCGAGGGGTACACCGTCGCAGGCAAAACTGGAACCGCCTGGAAGGTCTTCGACAACGGAAGCGGTCGGCTGAACTACGGCACAGAGAACGATCGCCGGTACCTCACAACGTTCGGTGGCCTCGTGCCTGCGGTGGCGCCGCAACTGTCGGTCGTGCTGGTGGTCGATGAGCCTCGAACGGCGACCAGCGCAACAACCGCCGCTGCACCGACTTTTGCCCAGATCGCGCAGTACGCCCTTCGAGTACTCAACATCGCGCCGGTCGGAGACGACGAACAACTGACTCGTCACCAGACACGAGCCCTCGTGCGGGGCACACCTGCGCCGCCCGAAGAAGGTCCATCATCCCAAGACGACGCGGCTGCGCCTGCTCAGGCATCGGCGGCCGATCAGGGAATCGTTGTCGTCGACCCAGCCCAGGCGGAGTCCGATCCACCGACGCTCATAGAAGAACCGGTACAGAGCGAACCATTGACCGAAGCTGATTCGGCTACCGAGGGCGAGGGATGACCGGCGCTGGCATCACCCTCGATCGACTGGCGGGTGAGATCGGCGGGGATCTTGCGGGCCCGCCCGAGACTGTGGACACCATTGCGTACGATTCGCGCTGTGCGACTCACGGGTCGCTCTTCGCCTGCGTGCCAGGTGACACCGTCGACGGGCACGACTTCGCTGCAGGCGCCGTAGCCAACGGCGCCAGCGCGTTGCTCGTGGAACGACCGCTCGACATCGACGTACCACAGATCGTGGTTCGCGACAGCCGCGCCGCGATGGGTCCCGCCGCCGCAGCCATCTATCACCACCCCGAGCGCGACGTGACCGTCCTCGGCGTCACCGGAACAAACGGCAAAACCACCGTTACTCAGATGCTCGGGTCGATGCTGACCAAACTTGGTCGGTCGGTCGAAGTGCTCGGCACTCTGTCAGGGGTTCGTACCACTCCGGAGGCGCCCGACCTCTTCGCCAAGCTTGCCAGCATGAGGGCCAGCGGCGTGCGTCACCTGGCACTCGAAGTATCGAGCCACGCCCTGCAACTGCACCGCGTGAACGGCATGAAATTCGAGGTGTCGGCATTCACAAACCTCTCCCAGGACCATCTGGACTTCCACGCTTCGATGGAAGAGTACTTCGAGGCGAAAGCCAGCCTGTTCGAACCCGAACTCACCAAACGGGCCGTGATCAACGCTGATGATCGTCACGGAAGCACGCTGCTCGAGCGCCGTCCAGACGCTCGTCCGTACTCGGTCGCTGACGCAGCCGATCTCAGTCTGGACGGACCAACCAGTCACTTCAAATGGCACGGGCGGCCGGTCACGCTGCAGCTCGCAGGTCTTCACAACGTCTCCAACGCGGTCTGCGCGGCCACGATTCTCGACGAACTCGCCTTCGGCGCCGATGATGTTGCCGACGCACTGGGTGCGATCGATCCGGTTCCGGGCCGAATGGAATGGGTGTCGCTCGGCCAGCCGTTTCGGGTGGTTGTCGACTACTCCCATACCCCCGACAGTCTCCGCGTTGCCCTTGCAGCCTGCAGAACCGCAGCTGCGCCGGCAGCCTCCGTCGTCGTGGTGTTCGGATGTGGCGGAGATCGTGACCAGGCGAAACGGCCACTCATGGGCCGTGTTGCCGCCGACCTTGCCGATCGTGTGGTGGTGACCTCGGACAATCCCCGAGGCGAAGATCCAGTCAGGATCATCGATCAGATCGTGGCCGGAATACGCACCGAGGATCACGTGGTGATCGAGCCCGACCGTCAAGCGGCCATCGACGCCGCTATTGCAATGGCAGAAGAGGGCGACGTTGTCCTGCTGGCTGGCAAGGGACACGAGACGACCCAGACAATCGGTGACAACGTCATCGACTTCGATGACCGGATGGCAGCGATGACCGCGCTCGGAAAGGCCGGCTGGTGACGCGGTGATCCGACTTCTCACCGCCGCAGGAATCGCCTTCGCACTGAGCGCCTTCGGGACTCGGTTACTCATCGACCTCCTGCTCAAACGACACATAGGACAACCAATCCGAACCGACGGACCACAGGGCCATCAGGTCAAGGCCGGCACGCCCACAATGGGAGGGATTGCGATCGTGTTCGGCGCCATGGGCGGCTACTTCATCAGCCACCTGCTCATCGGCGGCATCTTCACACGGTCAGGTCTGCTGGCGATCGCTGCCATCGCAGGTGCAGGGCTGGTCGGATTCTTGGACGACTGGATCAAGGTGTCCAGGGAGCGGAATCTCGGTCTGACCAGTCGCATGAAGATGCTTGGCCTCCTGACAGTCGCGTTCGGCTTCGCCATCGGCGCTCAGTTCTGGGCCAACACCCGTACCGAGTTGGGTATCGCACGCTACAGCTCATTCGACCTGGGCACGGTCGGTTGGATCCTGTGGGCTGTGGTACTGATCATCGCCAGCGCCAATGCAGTGAACCTCACGGACGGGCTCGATGGTCTTGCGGCCGGATCGGGCATCTTCTCCTTCGCCGCCTACGTGCTCATCGGATTCTGGATCTTCCGGCAGACCCAGACCCGACCGACGCTGTACGACGTGCCACATGCCCTCGACCTCGCCGTGGTCGGCGTGGCGATGGTCGGAGCACTGGCCGGATTCCTCTGGTTCAACGCCGCGCCGGCAGAGATCTTCATGGGTGACACAGGATCTCTGGCCATCGGATCCGGCTTGGCCGTCCTCGCCCTTCTCACAAATACGCACTTGCTGCTCCCGATCGTCGGCGGGGTCTACGTGGCCGAGACCCTCTCGGTCGTGTTCCAGGTGGGCTATTTCAAAGCGACCAACGGCAAGCGCTTGTTCCGCATGGCACCGGTCCATCATCATTTCGAGCTGAAAGGCTGGGCTGAGACGAAAGTGATCATCCGCTTCTGGCTGATCGCGGGGGGCCTCACTGCGGCCGCCCTCGGCCTGTTCTACGCCGACTGGGTCAACGCAGTGGAGTTGAACCAGTGAAAACGATCCAACGTCCCCGACCCGCGCCAGCAGCCAAGCGCGCCGTCCGCAACGCACCCGCCAAGAAGCGGACATCGCGGCAAAAACCCGCCGCAACAAAGGGTTCGAAGCCCCGCAAGGCACGGACATCGAAAACGGCGGCGAAGAAGGCCACCGCAGATTCCGCTCGCCGCCGATCCACCAAGCGCGCTACCACGACCAAGCGAGCTGTCAAAGCCAAGCGCGCCACAACCACCAAGCGCGCCACAACGACCAGGCGCGCCACA
>JBLYYW010000017.1:0-27371 GCA_048550155.1 Acidimicrobiales bacterium
CGGGATCGACGCCGGAACACTTGTGGCTCGAGCCGCCAAAGAGATACAGGGCGGCGGCGGTAAGGGCAAGGAGTTCGCCATGGCCGGCGGAAAGAGTCCCGAGGGCCTCGACTTGGCCCTCGAGGCAGCGAGAGAAACGCTGGCCGCAGCCCGGTGACCGATCGGTTTGCAGGGCGGGGGATCGGTATCGACTTCGGCACCAAGCGGATAGGCGTGGCACTGTGCGACAGCAACGGTGTGCTCGCCACCCCCTACGAGACCCTGCAACGGAGCGGCAGCGTCGATGTCGATCATCGCCGACTCGCTGAGCTGGTGGAGGAAGCCGACGCCGCCTTCGTCGTCGTCGGGGTACCGTACGCCCTTCGCGATGGCAGCGTCACGGCCTCGGCCGCGTCCATTCTCGCTGAGGTGGAAGTTCTTCGGAAGCAGCTGCCCGAGGGCTGCAACCTTCACCTGCAGGATGAGCGCCTCACCAGCGTCACCGCAGAACAGCGGCTCACCGAGCTCGGGATCAAGGGACCTCGCAGAAAGCAGCTCGTTGATCAGATCGCTGCGTCGGTGATCCTCCAGACCTGGCTCGACGCGGAACACTGACGGGCACAATCTGGTCTGCGGAGATGCCACCTGCGCCGCATTCAGCTTGAGTACGCTGTGTCCCGTGACGGCCCCGACCCAACCCCCGCGTTCCGAGCCGCCAGGCCCGAGCCGCGGTCAGAGCCCGCCAAACGGTGGGCTCGTGATCGAACCGCCTGCCGAGCTCACCTGGGACGAAGAGGACGAGTTTGTCCGAGTGCGTCACGGTGGATGGAGGATCGCCGGTGGGCTCCTCGCCGCGATTCTCATCGTTTTTGGTGGCTACACGATGATCAAGGAAGGACGCGCGTGGTTCGATCGACAGCTCGATCCCGTCGGTGAGCCGGGCGAAGCGGTCGTCCTCGTCGTTCCTCGCGGCGCCACCACCTCAGACATCGGTGTGCAGCTGGCAAACAACGGAGTGATCCCGAACAGCACGTTCTTCCGCTACTACGTCGAATGGAAGAACGAAGGCAACTTCCAGGCCGGGGAGTACACCTTTTACGCCAATTCATCCGCCGAGGAGGCAATCGCCGTCCTGAATGGCGGCCCGAAACCCCCCGACGTCGATCAGTTCATCATTCGGGAGGGCTTGTGGACCACTGAGATCCTCGCCCGGATCGCCGAACAACTCCCCGGAATCTCGGTTGAACAACTCCAGGCATCGTTGGACGGTGGCACGATCGAACCCCGTTATCGCCCTGCGGGCCAAACATCGTGGGAGGGTCTCCTGTTCCCCGATACCTACGAGGTGAACAAGGGCGCAACCGCCACCGAGGTCCTTCAGAAGATGAGCGACGAGTTCGCCCGTGTGACCGGTTCGATCGGCTACGGCGCTGCCGAGACCAAACTGGGGTACTCCGCGTACGAGGTCCTCATCGTGGCCTCCCTCATCGAAGCTGAGACCCGGGTCGACGAAGAACGTCCGATGGTCGCCTCAGTCATCTACAACCGCCTGCGAGAACAGTGGATTCTGGGAATCGACGCCACCTGCATTTACGGTGCAGGTGACCGAGACGTCGAACTCACCCGATCGGTGCTCGATCAGGAGACACCCTACGGCTGCCGGAACGTTCGAGGCCTGCCTCCCACGCCGATCAACTCGCCCGGGCGGGCATCGTTGGAGGCAGCGCTCAATCCCGCCGAGTCGGACAACTTCTACTACGTGCTGACCGACCCTGCCGGTCGTCACACGTTCGTGGAGACTCAGGAAGAATTCAACGAACAGGTGAAGATCTGCCGCGATCTGGGTCTGTGTTAGCGCCAACCGGTTCAACCCGATTGGCCGCAGTGATCGGTTCACCGGTACGCCATTCACTGTCGCCCGCCATCCACAACGCAGCCTTTGCCGCCGACGGGCTTGATTGGTCCTACGTCGCGTTCGAGGTAGCCCCCGGGCAAGGAGCCCGGGCGATCGAAGCCATGCGAACGCTGGGCATCGGTGGACTGTCGGTGACGATGCCGCACAAGGCCGACGTTGCAACCGCAGTCGACGTTCCCAGCGACGCGGTGAGAGCGTTGGGAGCATGCAACTGCGTGTACTGGTCCGACGGGCAACTTCACGGCGACAACACCGACGGCGATGGATTGGTGGAGGCGCTGGCTCAGGAGGCTCAGGTCACGGTTGTAGATCGTGCAGTTTCGGTGCTCGGAGCGGGTGGAGCGGCACGTTCGATCGTCGAGGCTCTCGGCCGGGCAGGAGCGGCCTCAATTCATGTATGGGCCCGAAATGAGACATCGGCGCTCGCAGCTGCCGCGCTCAGCGATGTTGGGTCGGTAGGGCCGATCGAGCAGGTCAGCGGGTCTGAGATCGTCATCAACGCCACATCGATCGGGATGGCAGGCGGACCGAATCCTAACGGAATCCCGCTTGCGGCCGAATTGATAAGCCAACATCAGATTGTGCATGACATCGTCTACCAACCACGGGAAACCCGTTTGATGGCTGAAGCTCGCCAGCGAGGGGCGACCGTAGTCGGAGGCGTTGGAATGCTGGTTCACCAAGCTGCACGCCAATACACTCATTGGACCGGGCGACCGGCTCCGCATGAAACAATGCGGCGGGCAGTGCTAGACGGAGAGTAAGCGAATGCTTCAGGGATCACTCGACAACTTCAGCCTCGATGAGGTATTGAACCTATTGGCGGGCACGTTGAAGTCCGGTCACCTGCGCCTGAGCGGCGACCGTGGGACTGGATCGTTGTGGGTCGACGAAGGTCTGCTCGTTCAGGCCGAGGCGTCCAACACCGTCGCCGGCGGCGAATGGGAGGACGTGATGTTCGAGCTCCTCCGGTTCGAGAGCGGAAACTTCTCCTTTGTTGCCGACGACATGGCTCCGTCGCCCTCGGACGCAGTGGACATCGATCCGCTGGTGGAACGTGGGCGTGAGTTGCTGCTCGAGTGGAACTCAATCGAGTCAGTGATTCCGTCGCCGGAGCACTTCTTGACACCGGTTGGCAAACTTCCGATCGAGCAGGTGATGCTGACGAGTGCGGAGTGGGAGACCGTCATCGCTATCGGCGAGGGACGCACCGTTTCCCAGACCTGTGGACTCCTCGGCGTCGGTGAGCTGAAGGGCTGTCGACGGATCAAGAGTGTCGTTGAGCGCGGCCTCGTCAGCATCGACGAGCCGAGCGCACTTCGGGCCTCAGCCGACAGCGACAATCCCGAAGCCCTGGCAGAAGCCGCAGTCGATTCGCATCCGATCATCGAGTCCGCCCCCGAGGCCGACGACAACGTGGTTCCGCTGCCGGTCAGCGAATCCGGGTTGGTACCCGAGATCCCAGAAGTCCCCGAGTCACCGAACCCGATCGTCGCTGCGATTCCTCCCACGCCACCGCCGGCTCCGCCGTCACCGGAGGAGATTCGCCAATTCTCCGAGTCCGTCGATGATGTGTCGACTCTCGGTGAGACGCCACCTCCGCCACCTCCGCCGCCAGAGTCCGCCAACGCCGACGGTTCAGCAGCTGCGGACGACGAAGCCAGCCTTCTCATGAAGTACCTCCAGAGCGAGACCTAACCGTGCCGCTGGCAGCGGCGGTATGTGCAGCCGTTGGTCTGGCGATTGGACCGTTGGTCGGAATCATCGTCGACCGTGCGGTGGAGCGGGAGTCTTTCGAATTGCTGCTGCGCTGTCCCAGGTGTGGTGAATCGCTTGGATCGCGCTCGCTGATTCCGCTGATCGGTCTCAGCTCACAATGCACCAGTGAACACCGTAGCTGGCGCTACCCGCTGACGACCGCCGCGACCGCCGCCGGGTTCGCCATCGCTGGATTCAGGTTTGGCTTCACGTGGCAACTCTGGCCCTACCTCGCACTCATCGTGCTGCTGGTCGCAATGGCGGTCATCGATCTCGAGACCAAACTCCTGCTCAATGTGTTGACCTACCCGACAGCCATCGGGTTCTTGTTTGCGGTCCTCGTCCTCAGCACTCCGAACAACTACGCCGACGGAATCGCACCAGCCTTGTGGGCCGGCGGGCTGTACCTTGCCTTCTTCATGGTGGTCCATCTGGCGTACCCAGCCGGCATGGGGCTCGGCGACGTGAAGCTCGCTCCTACGCTCGGGCTCGCCGTGGGATGGCTGTTCACCGATCCGATCGTTGCGATCCAGCACATGTTGGTGGCCCTGGTCCTCGGGTTGTTGCTCGGTGGAATCACCGGCGTCGTGGTGCAGCGCAGTCGCAAGGCCGAGGTCCCATTCGGACCCTTCATGGTGCTGGGCACCATGATCGTCATCGCTGGCACTGTTCCAGCAAGCGTCTGACCACCTCGCCGGTTTCTGGGGTTCTGGGTGTCGGTTGCTGGCGCGGTACGTTTAGCCCGTATGACAGGACTCGACTTCTCGCTCAGTCCCGAACTCGAGGCATTGCGCGAAAGGGCGCACGCCGTCGCAGTGCAGGGTGCCGCCGACCACGGAGTTCACTACGACTGCTGGCTCAACAGCCATTCACCGGAGTTCTCCAAGACGCTCGCCCAAGAGGGTTTCATCGGCATGACCTGGCCGGTCGAGTTCGGGGGTGGCGGCCGGCCCCCGATCGAGCGAGTCATCATGGCCGAGGAAATGATCAGCGTTGGCGCTCCTATCGGCGGTAGCTGGTTCGCCGACCGGCAGATGGGCCCGTCGTTCATCGCCTACGGCACCGCAGATCAGCGTGCCGAATACCTGCCTGGCATGCTTTCCGGTGAGACGACCTGGTGTATCGGCATGAGCGAACCCGACAGCGGCTCGGACCTCGCATCGCTCAAGACCTCGGCGACCCGGCATGGCGACGAGTTCGTGATCAACGGGCAGAAGATCTGGACCTCGTATGCGGCCCTGGCTGACTTCTGCTACTTGATCTGTCGAACCAGTTCTGAGGGGCCACCGCACAAAGGAATCTCCGAGATCGTGGTTCCCATGGATGCTCCCGGGGTCGAGGTACGCCCCATCAAGGATGCGATCGGGAACAGCCACTTCTGCGAAGTGTTCTTCAGCGATGTGCGAGTGCCGACTGTGAACTTGGTCGGTGTCGAGGGCAACGCCTTCAAGCAGACCATGGTGCAACTCGAACACGAACGGGGTGGCATTGATCGACTTGTCTCCAACCGACTCGTCTTCGACCACGCGGTCTCGGTTGCGGACACATCCGATCCTCTGGTTCGCAACGAGATCGCGCAGCTCGAAATCGACTACCGGGTCGGCCGACTCATGGTGTACCGCGAAGTCCTCAAACAGGCGCCACGGGGGTTCAGTGCCGCCACCAAGACGTTCTGCACCGAACACGAGCAGCGTGTCGCCAACTTCGCCGGTCGGGTTCTCGGTGCCGAAGCCACGCTGGCCAACCCCTACAGCACCAACCTCGTGTACGCCCCGAGCTACACGATCATGGGGGGTACCTCCGACATCATGCGCAACATCATCGGCGATCGTGTTCTGGGTCTGCCGCGATGAAACCGTTGGATGGAATTCGGGTTGTGGAAGCGTCGGCTTTCATCGCAGGTCCTTTCGCCACGATGATCCTCGCCGATTTGGGTGCGCAAGTGATCAAGGTGGAGCCGCCGCGCGGCGAGGCGTACCGACGACTGGGCGAGGTGTTCGGCGAATCGTCGTTGCTGTTCCGTGGTGTCAACCAGAACAAAGACGGCGTCGTGCTGGATCTCAAGGATGAGAGGGGGATGGCGCGGCTCAGCGAGCTTCTTGCTGATGCAGATATTCTCTTGACCAATTGGCGGCCCGGGGTCGCCGAGTCGTTGGGCCTGACCGAGCACAAAATCCGATCCGAGTTCCCCGGCCTGATCTGGGTCAGGGTGTCTGGCTACGGCCAGACAGGGCCAAAAGCATCCCAGCCCGCCTACGACAACGTGATCCACGCTCAGTCGGGGGCCATGTTGGCAGCGGGAGCTGAAGCCGGTTTGTTCGAAGCCAACTCCAATGTCGCCGACAAGGTCACCGCCATGACCGCGGCACAGACTGCGACCGCAGCCCTCTTGGCCCGTACTACTGCCGACGGTGCCGGCATGGTCTGTGACGTCTCGATGGTCGATGCCAACGCCTACTTCTACGGCGCAGACATAAGCACCGGACACCGCATCGCTGGAGCCGAGCCGGACCCGTTCCCAGCTAGGACGAGTCTGGGCCGAACGGTGTTCCAGACCTCCGATGGTTGGATCACGCTGGTTCCCGTGACGGGCCGGCAGTTGCGAAGTGTGCTGACAGCGATCGGGCACCTTGATCAGTGGGAGAGGATCAAGTCAGACGGTGCCCAGCTCATCTGGCCGCGCATGTTGGAGTTGCTCGAGCCCGCTCTGCTCGCCGATTCCTCGCAGCACTGGCAGCAGCGATTCACCGAAGCCGATGTCCCGGTGACAGTGGTGAACGACTTCGTGGCCCACCTGCTCGATGATCAGGTTGCGCACAATCGCACCTACGCAGAGGTCTCCGACCCCGGGACCGGGACGTTCCTGCAGGTTCGGTATCCCGGATTGTTCAACGGGGAGCCGGTGAGCATCGACCCCAAGCCCGCTCCCGGGCTGACAGAGCACTGATTCTCATGGCGGTATTTGCGGGGCCGATACCATCGCTGCCATGAGATCGGTTGTGCTCGTGGGACTGATGGGGTCGGGCAAGTCCGCTGTCGGGCGTCGATTGGCGCTGCGTTCTGGCCGTCGCTTCATCGACCTCGATGCCGAGATCGAACGGCGATCGGGCAAGACCATCCCCCGCATCTTCGAAGAGGAATCCGAGGCAGGATTCCGTACCAGGGAAACCGGTGCGCTCCTGGAGGTCCTGGCCGAAAGCCAACCGTTTGTTCTCGCCGCAGGCGGCGGCGTCGTGGTTTCCGAACCCAACCGCAAAGCCCTGGAGCTCGCTGATGTCACCGTCGTGCATCTCGATGGTTCACCTCCGGTTCTGGCCGGGCGGGTGGGGTCCGATCCGAACCGACCTTTGCTGGGCGACGATGCTCTCGAATCGCTCACCCATCTCCGGCGTGAGCGACAGAACCTGTACTCGGCGGTCGCCGATGCCACGGTGTCAGTCGACGGCCATTCGCTTGCCAGAGTCACCGATCTCGCAGCCAGAGCTGCCGGTGCGAGAGAAGTGACGAAGGGTCCGGTTTTCTATGAACCAGTTGAGGTCGGCGGCGGTCGCTCCTACATGGTGCATGTGGGCGACGGGGTTCGCGAGCATCTCGCCGAGGTGATTCCCGAGCGGGCCAAACGTGCCGCGATCATCACTCAGGAGCATCTGCCGTGGCCGGTGAATCCTGGTATCGAACACCAGGTCTTTCTTGTGCCCGATGGGGAACAGGCCAAGACGCTCGAGACCGTGTCCTACCTCACCAGCGCCATGGCGACCTGGGGTATGACTCGCCACGACGTGGTTGTCGGGGTTGGTGGCGGAGTGGTTACCGATCTCGCCGGTTTCGTGGCCTCGGTGTACCACCGCGGGATCGATGTGGTTCACGTGTCAACCACGTTGCTTGGACAAATCGATGCGTCGGTCGGTGGGAAGTGCGGCGTGAACCTGCCTGAGGGAAAGAATCTCGTCGGCTCGTTCTGGCAGCCAACCGCAGTCCTGTGTGAGACCGAGACCCTGACAACTCTCCCGAAGGCCGAGTACGACGCTGGGCTGGGGGAGCTGGCGAAGTACCACTTCCTGGGTGGGGGCCGGCTCGATGAGCTCGGACTCGCCGCTCGGGTCGCGGCGTGTGTACGGCTGAAGGCAGACGTTGTGGCCGACGATGAGACCGAGGCGGGAAGACGCGCCATCCTCAATTACGGCCACACCCTGGCTCATGCGCTCGAGACCGCTATGAACTACGAGCTTCGGCATGGTTCGGCGGTGGCCGTCGGACTTCCCTATGCCGCCGAGCTGGCGCGTCGGCTGGGCCGGATCGACGAACGTGCGGTCGCCGAGCACTTCCGGGTTCTGGACGCCTACGGGCTGGACGTCTCTCTGCCAGCGGAGGTCACCCCGGAGCAACTTGTGGACCTGTTCAGCCGCGACAAGAAGGCAGTTGAGGGCATCACGTTCGTCCTCGATGGGCCTGACGGCGTCGAACCGGTCCGCATTGAGGACCGTCAGCTGCTGCTGTCCGCCTTCGAGGTGTTTGATCGATGAACCATCCAGCCAGAATCCAGCGTCTCCGGGAGGTGCTCTCCCGCGACAACCTTCCACAGCTACTGGTCACCGATCTACTCAATGTGCGTTGGCTGTCAGGGTTCACTGGGTCCAACGGCCAGCTGTTGGTCGATGTCGAGCGAGCGGTTTTGGTCACCGACAGTCGGTACACCGACCAAGCCGCGTCCGAGGTTCCGTCTGCGGTCACTGTTGAGGTCGCAAGCTCGTCTCCGGGAGACCGGGCAAACGATCACCTGATCACCCTGGCTGATGAGCACCCGTCGTTGGGGATTGAAGGCGCCAATTTCACTGTGGCGGCCCTCGACGGGCTGACTGCAGCGCTCGCCGAGGCCGGCTCGACGCTTGATCCAGTGCCTACCAAAAACCTGGTCGCCGACCTGCGCCAGACCAAGGATGCTGCCGAGATCGCAGCCCTCAAAACAGCATGCCAGATCGCGGATGGTGCGTTGGCCGACATCCTGCCCAATCTGCGAGCCGGCGTAACCGAACGAGACCTGGCGAGGCAGCTCGAGTGGCAGATGGCCGAACGCGGTTCGGAGCGACCGAGCTTTCAGACGATCGTGGCCAGCGGCCCGAACGGCGCCCGACCCCATGCCCGACCCTCCGAGCGCATGCTGGAGAACGGAGACCTGGTTGTGATCGACTTCGGTGCAACCGTTGACGGCTACGGATCCGATATGACCCGAACGTTGGTCGTCGGGGGCAAGCCGACAAACGAGCAATCGGAGTGGTACCGATGTGTGCTTGCAGCTCAGCAGGCGGGAGTTGCGGCGGCCGTCGTAGGTGCCGAACTACGGGATGTCCATCACACGACGCTGGATCACCTTTCAGATTCGGGCCAAGCAGGGGTGTACCAACACGGCACCGGACACGGCGTGGGGCTGTTCATCCACGAAAACCCGATCCTGTCACCCAGCGCAGAGGGTTCGGTGGAGAGTGCCATGGCGCTCACCATCGAGCCGGGAGCCTATGTCGCCGGGGTTGGAGGGATTCGGGTGGAAGACCTGCTGATCACTTCTCCAGAGGGGCCCGAACCGATCACGCTTTTCCCAAAAGGCTTGGTGCCTGCGCTGTAGGCACGACCGATCGGTCTGTTTGAAACCCAGCGCCGTAGAATTGAGACCCTATGGCGATCAGCACCTCAGACTTCAAGAACGGCATGGCAATCGATCTGGGGTCTGATGGCCTGTTCCAGATCAACGATTTTCAGCACGTCAAGCCCGGCAAGGGTGGTGCGTTCGTGCGAACCACTCTTCGCAACATGCGTACTGGCGCAGTGGTCGACCGGACTTTTCGGGCAGGCGAGAAGATGGAGCGGGCCTTCATCGAGAAACGAGATCAACAGTTCCTCTATCGCGATGCTGATGGTTTCGTCGTCATGGATTCAGAGACCTACGAACAGCTCACGGTCCCTGAGGAGACGATGGGCACTGCGGGCAACTTTCTGCGCGAGGGAGACTCGATCACAATCCAGTTCTACGGGAGCGAAATCGTTGGCTCCGACATGCCAGCCGCCGTGGAGCTGACCATCACCGAGACCGAGCCAGGGGTTCAAGGTGACCGAGTGTCTGGGGCCCGGAAACCGGCCACGCTCGAGACCGGTCTTGTGGTGCAGGTACCGTTGTTTGTCGAGCAGGGTGACGTGGTGAAAGTCGACACCCGAAGCGGCGACTACATCACCAGAGCCTGATGAAGGCCCAGGTTCGCGGCGAAATCGGCAGCCGCCGCGCGGCGCGTGAGAATGCCGTCGAACTTGGCTACGAGCAAGAGATGCGTGGTGTCACCGTGTCCGAGCTGCTCGCCGACCGGGTGCTGCCTCCGGATGATCTCACCATCCGACTTCTGACCGATGCCGAGACTCATCGTGTCGAAGCGGATCGGTTGATCTCCGACGCCTCCGAGCATTGGGATCTCCATCGGATGCCGGTGATGGATCTCACCGTCCTGCGACTCGCGGTGGCCGAGCTACTCGAAGCCACCACACCCCCGGGGGTGGTCATTGCCGAGACGGTGTACTTGACCGGTCTGTTCTCCACAGAGGAAAGCAGCCGGTTCGTGAATGGGATCCTGGGTACGATCAGTCGCGATCTTGGTGCCCGACCGGCTGAGAAGTCAGAGCCCTAGATTCCGGCGTTCCGACCGGTTCCCGTCTTCTTCGTACCGTCGTAGTTGGCGAGGACACAAAGAACTTCTCGGTCATCGAGGTAGTCCCAACTGCCCTCGGTCGGGTACATCGGCCAGAAGTCGAGCACCGAGGTCTGGAAGTCGTGGCCCACGAAGGGCTCAAATTGCTCGAGGCACTCATCGACGGCTTGGTCGACAACTGCGTCCTCTCCCGGGTAGCTGCCATCACCTTCGGGAAGGAAGAAGGCGTAATAGGCCTCTCCATCATGAGGGTCTGAGCACGGGACGCCGGCAACGGATTCGAACTCGCCGGTGGCATCGGTGTTGAAGCAGTCCCCGACACGAATACGAAAGGCCCCAACTTCGCCACCTTCGACGATTTGGCCCGCCTCGTCTCGGGTGCTGTTGTCTTCTCCGCCGAGTCCTGCATAGCCAGCTCCGACGAGTCCGACGCCAGCGACGAGTCCTACGGCTGCTCTTCCGATTCCCATGGTTGTTGAACGACCATTTCGCCCAAAAACCTGAATAGGCAAAACGGCGCATGCTTCGTCTTGTTCCAGGTGCGTCAGCGCAGGTCGAGCCAGCGTGACTGGCATCGAGGTCCGAGTAGCCTGCCGACATGCGTGAGAACACTCTGAAGTCGGCGTGGTTGCGGGGCGAGAACACCGTCGGAGTCTGGATCTCAGGGACCGATCCTCTGGTGGCGCGCAAGCTCGCCAACTCCGGGGCTGACTACGTGTGTATCGACATGCAGCACGGAACCGCTGACTATCCCCAGGTTCTGGCGCTCCTCATGGCGATGGAGGGTGGGTCCGCGGTTCCAATCGTTCGGGTCCCGTGGAACGAACCCGGCATCATCGGCCGGGTTCTCGACGCCGGTGCGATGGGGGTCATCATCCCCATGGTGAACACGGTTGCAGAAGCCGTCGCGGCGGTCGCAGCGTGCAACTACCCTCCGCTGGGGGCACGCAGCAACGGGCCGATCGTTGCCGCCGATGCCCTCGGTCCTGACTACGGCGCCGAAGCCAATGAGCACATCGTCTGTATCCCAATGATCGAAACGGTCGAGGCGCTCGATGCGGTGGAAGACATCGCTGATGTTCCCGGGATCGATGCGTTCTACGTCGGGCCTTCCGACATGAGCCGATCCTTGGGAATTCCGCCGAACCTGGAGCAAATGGACCCCCGGTTCCTTGATGCATCGAAGCGGATCATCGAGGCCGCCAGAGCCAAGGGAATTGCACCCGGGGTTCACAGCACCCCGGCAATGAGTGCGGACCGGTTGGACTTCGGTTTCCAGATGGTGACCGTCACCAGCGATGTACAAGCCGCTCAGCTCTTCGTCACATCGTCGGTCGATGCGGTGAAGGCGGGGCGATCCGGTGAAGGGTCGATCTCGGGGTACTGAAAACTCGGCGCCGAGGCGATCAGGGTCGGCGATAGGCTGAAGGCGCAGAACCGTGAAATGAGTCCGAGAGGCTCGTACGGGACAGGAGAACACTGTGAATCACCCCAGCGACGGCCCCCATGGCTGAACGCGAACGTCAACTTGCGCCCCCGTACGGGGGCGTTTTTGTCCCCCGTAGCACCGTCCTCGACCGTCCAGCGGTGGCCCGTGCCGTACGGCGGATGGCTCATGAGATCATCGAGCGCAATGAAGGCCTGGACAATGTCTGCGTGGTTGGACTGCAGACCGGGGGTGTCCCGTTTGCAGAAGCCATCGTGCGCCAACTCGCAGACATCGAAGGCAGTGAGGTGCCGTTCGGAAAACTCGATGTCGCGTTCTATCGCGACGACATCAACCTGCGGCCGGTGCTGCCCGAGGCTGTCACCGATATCCCCTTCGATGTAGACCGCAGAACCGTGGTACTGGTCGACGATGTTCTGTTCACCGGCAGAACAATTCGAGCTGCGCTCGATGCACTCATTGACCAGGGCAGAGCCCGAGCGGTCCAGCTCGCAGTGATGGTTGATCGTGGTCATCGGGAGCTGCCGATCCGCCCCGACTTCGTAGGAAAGAACCTCCCGACCCGCAGGGTCGAGGTGGTCAACGCCACCTTGGATGGTGTCGAACTGGGTGAGATGCAAAAGGGGCAGCAGTGAATCAGCTTCTTTCCGTCGACGACCTCAGCGCGTCCGATATCGAGGGATTGCTCGATCTGGCCAAAAGCTTCGCCGAGGTGCAGAAACGTGCGGTGCCCAAGGTGCCAGCGCTCCGAGGCAAGACCGTCGTGATGGCGTTCTTCGAGGACTCCACCCGAACCCGATCCAGTTTTGACATCGCAGCTCGCCGCCTGTCCGCCGACGTCGCCACCTTCGCTGCCGGAGCGTCCTCGCTCAGCAAGGGTGAGTCGTTGCGAGACACCGTCGAGACGATCACCGCCATGGGTGTCGACGCGATTGTGGTCCGCCACCCGCACCCTGGCGTGCCGGCGGCGATACGTAGCTACACGACGGCCTCGATCGTGAACGCCGGCGACGGCAGGCATCAACATCCGACCCAGGCACTGCTCGACGCCTACACGCTCCGGGCTGCCCTGGGCCAGATCGAGGGTCGACGCATCCTTCTGTGCGGCGACATCCTGAACAGTCGGGTGGCTCGGTCCAACGTCGCACTGTTCACCAAGATGGGTGCCGAGATCGTCGTGTGCGGACCCCGCACGCTCCTGCCGCCGACTACAGGCCAGATGATGTTCGGACACCCCGTAACCGTTGTGTCCGACCTCGATGAGGTGATCGGCGACGTCGATGTCGCCTACATGCTGCGGATCCAGAAAGAGCGAATCGCCGAGGCGGTTCTGCCGAGCATCCGTGAGTACCGATCTGTCTACGGGCTCACCGCCGATCGCGCCAATAGGATGTTGCCTCATGCGGTGGTGATGCACCCCGGACCGATGAACCGAGGGGTGGAGATCGATGGGGTGGTCGCCGACAGCGAACGCTCCCTCGTGACCCAGCAGGTCGCCAACGGTGTCGTTGTGCGAATGGCGGTTCTCTACCAACTGCTCGGCCCGGGCCGTTTCGATCCAGGCCCTCAAACCTCGACACAAGAGCAGCCGGCCATCGAGGACCTGAACCTCTCGGACACAAACCCTGTCGACCCCGACCTGGACCAACCAGCAAACTCGACCGCCGACCAAATGGAGGGCATTGGATGACCACGCTCGTACTCAAAGATGGCCGCCTCATCGACGGCAATGGCGATCGGACCGCAGACGTGGTCATCGATCAGGCGACCGGGCTCATCGCCGGGGTCGGTCGTGGCCTTGCCGCAGACCACGAGATCGATTGTGAAGGCTTCGTCGTCTCACCGGGATTCGTCGATCTGCATGTGCACCTGCGAGAGCCCGGCCTCGAGGCCGCTGAAACGATCCTCACCGGCAGCCGAGCAGCCGCACGGGGAGGTTTCACCGGCGTCGTTGCCATGCCCAACACCACGCCGACCACCGATTCGGTCGCAGTGGTCGAGCAGGTGATCGCTGCAGGGCGAGACGCACTCTGCGAAGTCGTTCCTTCCGCCGCAATTTCGGTGGACCGCAAAGGCGATCAGCTCAGTCCGATGGCTGAGTTGATGGCAGCCGGTGTACGGATCTTCACCGACGACGGCAACGGTGTGCAGGACGCCAAGTTCATGCGATCAGCTCTCGAGTATGCCGGCGGTCTTCCCGACCATGGCCGACGCGTGGTCCTGGCTCAGCACTGCGAGGTCGAAGCCTTGTCCAAGGGCGGTGTCATGAACGAAGGGGAATGGTCGGCCCGGTTGGGCCTCGGAGGCCAACCCTCCGAGGCAGAAGACCTCATGGTGATGCGCGACATCGCACTTGCCAGACTCACCGGCGTACACGTTCACTTTCAACACGTTTCAACCGCCGGTGCCGTAGCGATGGTCCGCGCCGCCAAAGCTGGTGGACTGTCGGTGACAGCGGAGGCAACCCCGCACCACTTCAGCCTCACCGAGGAGAGTTGCAGGGGTTTCGATCCTGTCTTCAAGGTTCATCCGCCCCTCCGAACCGACGCTGACCGTGAGGCTGTGAAGGAAGGCCTCCGTGACGGAACCATCGACGCCATCGCAACCGACCACGCACCGCATACCCCCGAATCCAAGGAGCGGTCATTCGACGAGGCACCGCCAGGAATGCTCGGACTGGAAACAGCCTTCGCCCTGTCGATGGTGGAACTGCAGATGCCACTGCCCGAACTGCTGTCACTCTTCACGGATCGTCCGGCCCGGATCGCCGGCATTACCCAGACCCAGGGCCTGGCGCTGGCCGAAGGACGCCCGGCGAACGTGACGGTTCTGGACCTCGATCACCAATGGCACGTCAAGGGCCGTGAATTTGCCAGCCTCGCCTCGAACACACCATTTGAGGGCCGAACGCTCCAAGGGAAAGCACGGCACACCTTCTTCAATGGTGAGCAGGTCGTCGCCGATTTCGAGGTAGCTCGATGACCCAACCGCGCCCTGCTCCACTCGATGCTGCGCTGGTGCTGGCAGATGGTTCGATCTTCGAGGGTGAGTTCATCGGCAAAGTACCCGAATCCGGTATCGCTTCCGGGGAGGTGGTTTTCAACACAGCCCAAAGCGGTTACCAGGAAATCATCACCGACCCGTCCTACGCCGGTCAGATCATCACCTTCACCTATCCCCATATCGGAAACTACGGAACCAACCGAGTTGACTCGGAGAGCCGAGGGGCCTTCAGCCGTGGTGTCATCGTTCGAGAAATCGCCCGCCGTCCTTCGAACTGGCGCAACGAACAGGACATTCATGCCTTTCTCGTGTCCCATTCGCTGCCCGGGATCAGCGGTCTGGACACCCGTCGGCTCACTCGCCTCCTTCGTGACAACGGAGCGATGAACGGCGCATTCGGACCGATCGAAGGCTCCGATGCAACCGACGTCAACGCATTGACCGAAGCCGCAGTGGCCGAACCCGGAACCGACGGAATCGATTTCGTAGCCCGAGTGACAACGCCATCGCCGTACGCACTCCCGAGTACAGGGAACGGGGCACTGAACGTCGTGGCCTACGACTTCGGTATGAAGACCGCCATCGGTCAACAACTGGTTCAGTTCGCCAACGTGCACGTGGTGCCTGCACAAACCTCCGCCAGCGATGTAATGGCCATGCACCCCGACGGGGTGTTCTTGTCCAATGGTCCCGGCGACCCGGCCACGGTTCCCTACGCAGCAGAAGCGATCAAGGAATTGCTCGGACAGGTACCGATCTTCGGGATTTGCCTCGGCCATCAGCTTCTGTCGACCGCAATCGGCGGAACGATCACCAAGCTGCCCTTCGGCCACCATGGCGCAAATCATCCGGTGCGTGACGAGACCACCGGAAAGGTGGAGATCACCAGCCAGAATCACAACTTCGCAGTCGATGCGCAATCGATCAAAGGGAAGGCCGAGATCACCCACGTCAACCTCAACGACGGCGTAGTCGAGGGCCTCCGGGTCATCGGAGCGCCCGCATTCGGCGTCCAGCACCACCCCGAAGCAAGCCCAGGCCCGCACGACAGCCGCTATCTGTTCAAGCGCTTCGAAGACCTCATGAACACCACCGGAGCAACTCGATAATGGGAAAGCGAACAGACCTCAAGAGCATTCTGGTGATCGGGTCCGGCCCGATCGTCATCGGCCAGGCATGCGAATTCGATTACTCCGGGACCCAGGCCTGCCGTGTGTTGCGGGAAGAGGGCTACAGGGTGATTTTGGCCAACAGCAATCCGGCCACGATCATGACCGATCCCGACTTCGCAGACGCCACGTACGTCGAACCCCTCACCGCCCCGATTCTCACCAGAATCATCGAACAGGAATCGCCGGACGCGGTGCTTCCCACACTGGGTGGCCAGACCGCCCTCAATCTGGCCATGGAGCTCCAAGAACTCGGCGTTCTCCAAGAGCATGGCGTTGAGATGATCGGCGCCGATGCAGAGGCCATCGCTACGGCCGAGGATCGCCAGCAGTTCAAGGAAGCGATGATCGAGATCGGTCTCGACGTTCCTCGAAGCGGAATTGCGCGTTCGATGGTGGAAGCGCATGCCGTTCTCGACGAAATCGACCTGCCGGTCATCATTCGGCCCGCGTACATCCTCGGTGGACGGGGCACTGGAATCGCCACCACACCCGAAGAGTTCATCAAGGTGTGCCAAAAGGGCCTGGACGCCAGTCCGATCACCGAGATCTTGGTTGAGGAATCGATCACGGGATGGAAGGAGTTCGAGCTCGAGGTCATGCGCGATCGCCTGGACAACCAGGTGATCATCTGTGGCATCGAGAACCTGGATCCCATGGGAGTGCACACCGGCGACTCGATCACAGTCGCGCCCATCCAGACGCTTACCGACGTCGAATACCAGGAGATGCGCAATCAGGCGTTTGCGGTGCTTCGACGGGTCGGAGTCGAGACGGGCGGATCGAACGTGCAGTTTGCCGTTCATCCAGAAACCGGTCGAATGGTGGTCATCGAGATGAATCCTCGTGTCTCCCGCTCATCAGCCCTGGCCTCGAAGGCCACCGGGTTCCCGATCGCCAAAATCGCAGCAAAGCTGGCGGTCGGATACACCCTCGACGAGATCAACAACGACATCACCGGAGTGACACCGGCAAGTTTCGAGCCGGTGATCGACTATGTGGTGACCAAGATCCCACGTTGGACATTCGAGAAGTTTCCGGGAACCAAAGGAGTACTCGGCACTGCGATGCAAAGCGTCGGCGAGGTCATGGCGATCGGTCGGACCTTCACCGAGAGCCTTCAGAAGGCGTGTCGATCCCTCGAACAGGGCCACGCCGGCCTGAACTACGGTCCGGGATCTGAGCGCTACGCCCAGTTCACATTGGAGGAGCTGAAAGCCCGAATGGCGGTCGCAACGCCAGATCGATTGTTCGAGGTTGAGGAAGGTCTTCGCCGTGGAATGACTGTCGACGAAGTTTCCGATCTCACCGCCATCGATCCATGGTTCGTGGACCAGCTCGTATCGATCACCGAAGAGGCGTCGGCTCTGGCCGGCGAGACAGCGAGCGAGCTGACGCGGCGACAGTGGAGGAGGGCCAAACAGCTCGGGTTCTCCGACACCCAGCTGGCCCACCTGCTCGGGTCCGAAGAAGCCGCCGTTCGTTCCCTACGGCTCGCCGCTGGTGTTGCACCCACGTACAAGACCGTTGACACGTGTGCGGGAGAATTCGAGGCGTTCACGCCGTACCACTATTCGACCTATGAAGACGAGAGCGAGATCCGGCCCTCCGACAAACCTCGAGTGGTCATTCTCGGCTCCGGGCCGAACCGCATCGGTCAGGGAATTGAGTTCGACTACTGCTGTGTGCACGCCAGCTTCGCACTCGCCGACGCAGGTTATGAAACCGTGATGGTCAACTGCAATCCCGAAACTGTCAGCACCGATTACGACACGTCTGATCGGCTCTACTTCGAACCCCTCACCTATGAGGACGTCATGAACGTGATCGAGGTCGAGCAGCCGGTCGGTGTCATTGTGTCACTGGGGGGACAAACCCCGCTGAAGCTGGCTGACGCCCTTCCTCCTGAACTTGTGCTGGGTACATCACCTCGCAGTATCGATCGGGCCGAAGACCGTGAGGAATGGACCGGCCTGTGCTCACGTGCCGGCATTCCTCAACCTCCCGGCGGAACTGCCACCGGTACTGCTCAGGCCATGGAGATCGCGAACCGCGTCGGCTATCCGGTGCTCGTGCGCCCCAGCTACGTACTGGGGGGCCGGGCGATGGAGATTGTCTTCAACGATGAAGATCTGGGCACCGCGATGAAGGCGATGGCCGTTGACGGATCACTGGGCCGCGAAGGTGGGTTGGCGGCGGACCGGCCGGTGCTGATCGATCGTTTCCTCGACGACGCAGCTGAAGTCGACGTTGACGCACTGCGGGACAAGACCGGGGACATCATGATCGGCGGCGTGATGGAACATGTGGAAGAAGCGGGGGTGCACAGCGGCGACTCGGCCTGTGTTCTGCCGCCACCCAACCTTTCGCAATCCACGGTCGCTGCGCTCGAAGCATTCGCGGCAGACATCGCACATGAACTCGACGTGGTCGGCCTGATAAACGTTCAGTTCGCGGTTCAGCTGAACCCCGACGGCGAGGATGCAATCTTCGTCATCGAGGCCAACCCGAGAGCATCTCGAACGGTCCCCTTCGTCGCCAAGGCAACAAACCGGCCGTTGGCCAAGATCGCAGCTCGCCTGATGGCGGGCTCAACGCTGGCCGAATTGGAACACGAGGGACTTGTTGACCGCCACAGTCCGCCCTCGGGCCTGTACGCAGTCAAAGAGGCCGTGCTGCCCTTCAGCCGATTCCCCGATACCGACGCACTGCTCGGCCCGGAGATGCGCAGCACCGGCGAGGTTATGGGTCTCGACGTTTCTCCCGGACTTGCGTTCCTGAAAGCCCAACTCGGCGCGGGCATGGAACTCTCTCCGGACACCGCTCACGAAGGGGCGATCTTCCTTTCGCTCGCCGATCGAGACAAAGAGCGAGGCATTGAGCTGGCGCGTTCGTTTGCCGATACCGGCTACCGCTTCATCGCCACCAGGGGAACGGCTGCGGCGTTGGCTTCCGAAGGCATCGAAGTCGTCGAGATCCTCGCCAAAATCCGTGACGACGGCGTTGTTGAAGGCGGAGGCCGAACCGCGCTCGATGCGATCAGTGCGGGTGACGTCTCACTGGTCATCAATACCCCCAAAGGACGCGGCGCCCGCGCCGATGGCTCCTACATCCGAACCGCGGCATCGATCAACCATGTGCCCCTGATCACCACTATTGCTGCCGCCAAATCCATGTCGGTCGGCCTCGCCGAGTGGGCTGAAGCGCCCCTCAAAGTCAGGTCGCTGCAGAGTGTCCGTGCCGGCAACAACGGCTGAAGATGCCTGATATCTCAGCCCGGGTCGGGTCGGTCGAGTTGACCGCACCGGTGATGCCTGCCTCAGGAACCGGAGGACACGGTGCAGAACTTGGCGCATACGGCGACCTGGCCGAGCTGGGTGCGGTGGTCGTCAAATCCCTACTTCCCGAGGCATGGCCAGGGAACCCAGCGGTCCGCGTCCACCAAACCCCGAGCGGGATGATCAACTCGGTCGGGCTTCAAGGCCCAGGAATCAGCGCTTGGGCTGCCCAAGAGCTGCCCCAACTCGTCGCAGCCAACACCCCGGTGGTCATCTCGATCTGGGGAAGGTCGATCGAGGAGTACGAGCAGGCAGCGTCCATGGTGGCGATGCTGCCGCCGGAGGTGGTCGCAGTCGAGGTCAACATCAGCTGCCCGAACACCGAAAAGGGCAACGAGTTGTTCGCCCACTCTGCGCAGGCGACTGCCGCGGTCCTGTCGGCGACGGCCGCAGCAGGCCGACCCCGATGGGCCAAGCTGAGCCCGAATGCGGGACCTCTGCTCACCCAGGTCGCCAGAGCTGCGGTCGAGGGCGGTGCGGAGGCTCTCACCGTTTCCAACACCTACATGGGACTGAGTGTCGATCCGATCACCCGACGGGCTCGGCTCGGGAACGGGGCCGGGGGAGTTTCGGGACCGGCGATTCATCCGCTCGCCGTGAAGGCCGTGGCCGAAGTCCACAACGATCTGCCTTCGGTACCGATCGTCGCGGCCGGGGGAGTCGCCACGGTGGAAGACGTTGTCGAGTTTGCGCTTGTCGGAGCCTCGGCCGTCCAGGTAGGCACTATGAACTTCGCCGATCCACGGACGTGTTTTCGCCTGGTCAGAGAGCTTTCTAGGTGGTGCGACGACAACGCTGTCATGGCGTTCAGCGAGTTGATCGGACAGGCTGACCTGAGCCCCCGTCCCGCTCCTCGGCTCTGACCGGATCAGCTGAGCGTGAAACGGATGCGCTTGTTGCCCCCGCCCTTGGACTCGGTCTTGGTGATATCGAATCGCCCGATCTCCCCGGTAGATCCAACGTGAGTGCCACCGTCGGCCTGCTTGTCCAACCCCACGATGTCAACCACACGAATCTCGGCGACCGAAGCTGGGATGAGATTCACCTTGGTGCGGAGCAGGTCGGCGTCCTCGACCGCAGTGTCCCTCGGTAAGAAGCTCACATGGATCGGTCGGTCAGCTGCGATTTCTTCATTGACCGCCTCGGTGATCTCCTCAGCGAAGTTGTCGGGCAGGACGCCAAAGTCAAAATCAATCCGTGCTTTCAAGGGTTCCATGTTGTTGCCGGTAGACGTCACCCCGTACCGGTTGTAGACGACACCGCCCAGCACGTGCATGGCCGAATGGGTTCGCATCAGCTCATACCGCCGCTCGGCATCGATCTCGCCCGAAATGGCACTTCCGACATCGGGTAGATCGCCGTCCACGTAGTGCCAGACGTTCCCGTCTCTTTTCCTGACATCGGTCACCACCGCAGACCCGCCGGTCCACGCCAGGGTCCCCCGATCGGCGGGCTGCCCACCACCGTGTACGTAGAAGACCGTTGACTCCAGCTGAACCGCTCCCTCGTCGACGGCGGTGACGACGGTCTCCATGGTCGTGAGGCTGGCATCGCGGAGATAGATGAGGTCAGTCATCACCCGGTTGTAGTCGGCGGAGGATGCGCTCTCCAACCCTGAGGCCGCAAAGCACCAGGAGTACCGGCTGATCTACTAACGTCTCGGCGGGACGTCTGAAGGAGAACCTTATGTCCACTGATGTAACCGGCGGGCTGCCCGCAGCACTTCGCGAGAAAATGGCGCTGGCCCTCGATGTCGACGATCTCGTACAAGCCAACCGGCTGGCACGAGATCTCAAGCCGTGGTTCGGCGCCGCCAAGATCGGCCTCGAGCTCTACACCGCAGCGGGCCCCGATGCGATCGGCGCGGTCATCGACCAGGGCATGGATGTCTTTCTCGACCTCAAGCTTCACGACATCCCAACCACCGTCAAGAAAGCAGCCCGCGTCGCCGGCGCTCTTGGGGTGAGCTACCTCACGATGCATGCCCATGGCGGAGCGGCGATGCTGCGAGCCGGAGCCGAAGGACTGGCCGAGGGTGCGTCCAACGCAGGCCTGGCCGAGCCAACCGCCCTTGCGGTCACCGTGCTCACCAGCGACGACACCGCCCCTGATCACATTGTTCCCCACCGTCTGAGGCTCGCGATCGAAGCTGGTTGCGGTGGGATCGTGTGCTCGGCTCGAGATCTGAAGGGGATCGGTGAGCTGGCGCCGCGGATCATGCGCGTGACTCCAGGAATCCGAGCCACCCAAGGCGAACGACACGACCAACCAAGAGCCGTGACACCTTCCGAAGCACTCGATCTCGGTGCCGACCTTCTCGTGATCGGTCGTGCGGTCACGCTTGCAGACGACCCCGCCGCGGCAGCATCATCCCTGTTCGCAGGCCTGTCCTGAACCAGGGTGACTATCCCTTTCGTTTCAGTTCCATTACGGTAGTGGTATGCCGACTCCTCCACAGCTGACAGATGAACAACGCAAGGCCGCGCTGGCGAAGGCCGCCGAGGTCCGCAAGATTCGCTCCGAAATGAAACACCGACTGAAGATGGGGAGCATCACGCTTCCCGAACTACTCCATCAAGCCGATGAAGATGAGGTCATAGCGAAGATAAAGGTTCTCGCCGTTCTCGAGTCCTTGCCCGGCGTTGGCAAGGTTGGAGCTCGTCGCTCGATGGAAGACCTCGGGATCGCTGAATCGCGTCGTCTTTCGGGTCTCGGTGCCAAACAGCGGGCTGCACTTCTGGAGGAGTTCTCCTGAGCGGACGGGTCGTCGTCGTCTCTGGTCCCGGCGGTGTCGGGAAGGGGACCGTCGTGGCGGCCCTGGTGAAAAAGCACCCTGAACTTTGGCTCAGCCGGAGTTGGACGACCCGTGAACAACGGCCCGGCGAGGCCGACGATGCCTATGTCTTCGTGACACGGGAACAGTTCATCGATCGGATCGAATCCGGCGGCTTCCTCGAATGGGCAGAGTTCCTCGGAAATCTCTACGGAACACCTGTCCCGACAGCACCTGAGGGCGCCCACATCATCCTCGAGATCGATGTTCAGGGCGCCCGCCAGGTGGTGAAGCTGGTTGAGGATCCAATCTTGATCTTCATCGAGGCACCCTCGCTTGAGGCCCAACGTGCCCGTTTGGAGTACCGAGGTGATCCGCCGGAGCGGGTTGCCGAACGGATCGCCAAAGCGGCCGAGGAGGCGACCGCGGGAGCCGAGCTCGGCGCAATCGTGGTGGTCAACCACACGGTTGAAGGAACCGTGGATGAGCTCTATCGGATCATCACCCAGGCCTGACTCCGGGCGACCGACATTACGTTTGGGCGCACGGGAGCTTCACGCCAGCTTCGGTGCCGACGTGCACCAAAACCGACTGGGAAGCCACTAGGCTGGTCAGGCTATGAGTGAGCGGACTGATTCGATGATGGAACCCTCGGTAGAGGAGTTGTTGGGGCGTACAAACTCCAAGTTTGCCCTCTGCACCTTCGCCGCAACCCGGGCTCGCCAGATCAACGCGTACTTCGGTGACCTGAACTCTGAGGGAGTCGGCACCCACGTTCCTCCCCAGGTCCCTTCGGTGGCCCGCAAGCCGCTATCCATCGCGTTCGAAGAGATCGCTGCTGACAAGATTCTCAGGGTCGAGCGAGATCTCGAAGCAGAGGCAGAAGCAGCCGCTGCCGAAGCACAGGCCGCCGCCGATGCGGCAGCCGCGGCCGAAGCCGAAGCGGCTGAAAGCAAGTAGCGGTCCATTGCCGCTGTCGGGCAAGCGGGTCGTACTCGGTGTCACCGGCGGCATAGCCGCATACAAGTCCATAGAGGTCTGTCGCCGTCTGGTCGAAGCCGGAGCACACGTGATCCCGGTTCTGACCGATGCGGCGCTCAACATGGTGGGCGAAACCACGTTCAGGGCCTTGGCGTCCGAACCTCCCAAAACCTCTCTCTGGACCGATCCGAAAACGATCCCGCACACCTACCTCGGGCAAACAGCTGACCTGATCGTGGTCTGTCCGGCTACCGCCCGGATCATTTCCGACATGCGAACCGGACGGTCAGGAGACCTCTTGTCGGCAACACTGGTCGCTTCGGAGGCTCCGGTGATCGTGTGTCCTGCGATGCACACAGAAATGTGGGAACACGCTGCGATCCAGGACAACATTCGGGTTCTTGTCGAGCGTGGCGTTGTGATCGTCCCGCCTGAAGAAGGGCGACTGGCTGGCGGCGACATCGGCAAGGGGCGACTCGCGGATCCCGAAGAAATTGTGCGTGTGGCAATCCGCGTCGGGGGCACCGATTCGGCGCAACCCCTCGATGGGCGGAAGATCGTCGTGACCGCCGGAGGGACCCGAGAGGCAATCGATCCTGTCCGATTCATCGGAAATCGATCGACGGGAAAACAGGGGCATGCCATCGCCGAGGCGGCATTGCGGGCCGGCGCCGCCGTCACCCTCATCACAACCTCACAACTGCCGTCGAGCGGGGCGATCACTCGGATCGATGTAGAGACCGCCGCCGAGCTTCATGCCGCTGTCAACGCGTCGGTTGGCGGAGCCGACGCCATCGTCATGGCCGCTGCGGTTGCAGATTTCACGCCATCGGCCGTCGCTGACCAGAAGATCAAGAAGGGTGCCGGTGTGCCCGAGATCGTCCTCGTTCCGACGGTCGACATCCTCGCCGAGCTCGGACACCGAAAGGCGGAAGGCGAGCTCGACCTTCTCCTGGTCGGGTTTGCGGCCGAAACCCAGGACATGGCGGCGAATGCGCGTTCGAAACTGGAACGCAAAGGTGCCGACCTCATCGTCGCCAATGACGTCAGCGCAGAACACAGTGGATTTGCCCACAACACCAACGCTGTCACTATCTACTCTTCCGATGGTGGGGAGAGATCGCTGTCGCTTCGCTCCAAGGCGGAGATCGGCACCGAACTCTGCGCCCTGATCTCTGATCATCTCTAGTCCAAAACGAAAAGAAAGCACGCTGTGGCCGACAACTTCACCTTCACCTCAGAATCGGTAACCGAGGGTCATCCCGACAAGATGGCCGATCAGATCTCGGACTCCATCCTGGATGCACTCCTGTCCGAAGACCCCAACAGCCGTGTGGCGTGCGAAACACTGGTGACCACCGGGCTGGCCATCGTTGCCGGTGAGGTCACCACCAGCGCCTACGTCGATATCCCCAAGGTCGTTCGAGATCGGATCACCAAGATCGGCTACGACTCTGAGAGCTACGGCTTCGACGGAGCCACATGTGGCGTCATGGTCAGCCTGGACGAGCAGTCTCCCGACATTGCCCAGGGAGTCGACAAGTCCGAGGAGCTCCGTTCCGGCGCCGCTTCGGGCGACAAGTACGACGAGCAGGGTGCTGGCGATCAGGGAATGATGTTCGGCTACGCCTGCGACGAGACCGACGAGCTGATGCCGTTTCCGATCCACCTCAGTCATCGCCTGGCCGAACGGCTGGCCGAAGTACGCAGGGCCGGCACCGTCCCCTATCTGAGGCCCGATGGAAAGACTCAGGTGAGCTTTGAGTACCAGAATGGCCGGCCGGTCCGTCTCAAAACAGTTCTGGTTTCCACACAGCACGATCCTGGGATCGATCGTGACAGCATGATCCGTCCCGATCTCATCGAGCACGTGATCCGCCCGGTGGTTCCCGAGGCGTTCGCCGGCGACCAGTATGAAGTGCTGGTGAATCCAACCGGCAACTTCGTGATCGGTGGTCCGGTGGGTGACGCTGGCCTCACCGGGCGGAAGATCATCGTCGATACCTACGGTGGCTGGGCTCGTCATGGCGGGGGTGCCTTCAGCGGCAAAGACCCGTCGAAAGTCGACCGTTCCGGCGCCTATGCGACCCGTTGGGTTGCAAAGAACGTGGTCGCCTCTGGAGCCGCAGCCCGCTGCGAAGTCCAAGTTGCCTACGCCATTGGCGTCGCCCATCCGATCTCGGTTTTGGTCGAGACGTTCGGCACCGAAACCGTTGACCCGGGCAAGATCAGCGCCGCAGTGAACGAAGTCTTCGATCTGCGCCCCGGCGCCATCCTCGACCAGCTCGACCTGCGTCGTCCGATCTATTCGCCCACCGCGGCGTACGGCCACTTCGGGCGCACGGCCACCGACGACGGGTTCTTCACTTGGGAACGCACCGATCGTACCGACGCCCTGAAGAGCGCCTTGGGGCTTTGATACCCGACCGGGGGTTCTGTATCCGGATCGGGGATGGTTCTCGGCTCTCGAGGCCGTGAGAACAGTCCGAGTTCTTCCCGACGTCTCCGGGCTGAACAAGGTCTTCGACTACTACGTACCGGACGATCTCGGGGGACCCCCGATACAGGTGGGGACCCTCGTTCGTGTCCAACTCCACGGTCGCCGCACCGAAGGTTGGGTGGTTGGGGTTGATGTCGAGCCACCGCCCGACATCACCCTCGAGCCTGTCCTGAAGAGTTCTTCGATCGGTCCGGGACAGGACGTGGTCGAGTTGGCTCAATGGGTTGCACACGAGTGGGCCGGACGGTGGGCGGCAGTGCTCACGACGGCGAGCCCTCACCCGTTTGTGCGGTCGGCGCCCACACCGCAGGCACCTCAGGTCGCGGCCGGGCTGGACGCCGGACTGGGTGTGCTTTTCGATGGGCACGGTGCACGAATCGTTCGAAGCGCTCCCGCCACGGACCGGTTCGAGATCCTGCGCGAAGCGGCGCGCCGAGGACCTTGTATTGTCGTGGCGCCCGATCAGAAGACCGCCGCCGGCTTCGCCGGCCGGCTCCAGCGGGCCGGTGTCCGAACCCATCGGTACCCCGAGGACTGGGCGGGCGGGTTCAGCGGCGGCGTGGTACTCGGGGCCCGATCCGCAGTGTTCGCAACCGTCCCTGGCCTTTCCTCGATCGTTGTACTCGACGAACACGACGATTCGTTGGCCAATGAACGCAATCCAACCTGGCATGCGCGGGACGTGGCGATCGAACGAGCCAAGCGTGCGGAGATCCCGTGCTTGCTGATCTCGGCCGTGCCCAGCCCGTCCGCACTCGCAGCGGTCTCAGACGTTCGGCTGCCGAATCGAACCACCGAGAGACTGGGGTGGCCGATAGTGCAGATCGTCGATCGCCGGGACGAGGACCCCGGGCGCGGCGGTCTCTTCAGCACAACCCTGGTCCGTCGGCTTCGAGACGAGGGACGAGTTCTCTGCATCCTCAACCGCAAGGGTCGAGCGGTCATGTTGGCCTGTGCGACCTGCGGTGAGCTCGTCCGCTCTGAATCTGGTGACGAGCTGATGGTGGAAGAAGACGAAGGGCTGGTGGCCCGTCGTTCCGGTGAGACCAGGCCTCGGATCTGTTTGAAGTGTTCGGGAACCAAATTGAAGCGGCTGCGCCTGGGAGTGAGCCGGGCAGCAGAGGAACTGTCGGTACTCCTCCGAGAACCGGTCGGTGAGGTCACCGGATCGGACGAGCCGGGAAAAGGGCTGGATCATCGGGTGGTCGTAGGCACCGAGGCGTTACTTCATCGGGTCGCCAAGGCCAACACCGTTGCCTTCCTGGATTTCGACAACGAGCTGCTCGGCTCCAGGTATCGGTCCGCAAGCCAGGCCATGACCCTGTTACTACGTGCAGCTGCGATTGTTGGCACCCGGCCGGGGGGCGGCAGGGTGCTCGTGCAAACCCGACTTCCCGACCACCGCGTGGTTCGCGCCGCCAGTCGGGCCCAGCCCGAACTCTTCAGCGACGCAGAGCTGGAGTTGCGAGCGGCTGCTGGTCTTCCGCCCTCTCGCGGCTTGGCGTTGGTGAGGGGCAAGGGTGCAGAGGAGTTTCTCGAACCGATCCGAAACCGACTCGAGCTTGAGGTGATCGGGCCCGATCGAGACGGTCAGATGCTCGTGAAGGGTGAGAATCGACAGGCGGTCGCGGAAATCCTCGGTGGATTGCAGCGACCGAAGGCGGGTCGCATCTCAGTCTGGGTCGACCCCGTCCGAGCGTGACGGGTCTTGCCACTCTGGGGCCGGTTATCACTGTCTCACCCCTTGGTCATACTTGGGGTATGGATTCGGCGGAAGGCACTACGGGTTCGGGTTCGGGTCTTCTTGGGGCCGAGCGGA